>NZ_JMDX01000069.1:0-25576 GCF_000935845.1 Paenibacillus sp. E194 | reverse complement strand
GCAGGGGATGGGCTGTGTATCGGAGGCTGAAGGACCAGGACTTAGAGGGGGCACGGCGAGAAGTCGGCATGATTGTCGGCCGCGATACAGAGCAATTGGATGAACCGGAAGTCGTTCGCGCTACCGTCGAGACGGTAGCGGAGAACATAGTTGATGCGGTCATTTCGCCGCTATTCTTCGCACTTATCGGAGGCGCTCCGCTGGCTATGGCATATCGTGCGGTGAATACGCTTGATTCTATGGTCGGCTATAAAAATGAGAAATATCAGAATTTGGGCTGGGCATCTGCCCGCCTCGATGATATCGCCAACTGGATACCAGCACGGATCACTGCTGTGCTCATCACGCTGAGCGCTTGGATTCACCGGTATGATGCACGCAGGGCTTGGTCAATGGCGCTTCGAGATGCAAGCAAGCATCCAAGCCCGAATAGCGGGTGGGCAGAGGCAGCAGCAGCAGGTTCGCTTGGCATCAGGCTTGGTGGTTATAATGTATATAAAGGAATACGTTCGTTCCGCGCTTATATGGGGGATATGAAGCAGCCTCTGGAAGCAGAGCATGTGCCTGCGGTATGCAGGCTGCTCGTAAGCAGCTCGACAGTCTTTGTTATTCTGGCAGGCCTGCTCCTATATGTGCGCGGAGGATGGCTTCTGTAGACGAATGGCGGATGAAGGAGTACAAATGGGATGACACGGACAACTAAATGGAATGCTCCCGCTATTCATCGGAACCGGCGTCGTTCAGGAGCATCGAAAAACAACAGGAAACGATTATTAATGACAAGACATATGTTACGAAAAAAGAGTCAAGCAAGCGGCAAAATTGTGCGTTTCGCACTTGTTCGTCATGGCTTGACGCAAGAGAATACGGAGCGGCGATATATTAGCTATTCGGATGTGCCGCTATTGCCGGATTCAACAGAAGAGCTCCGAGCGCTTCGCCGAACATTGGCGCATCCATCACCGCTGCTATACACGAGCGATATGCGCCGCTGTCGCGACACGCTCGCCTATTTGCGTCCGCGTGACAGCATACAAGCTGTGGAGGACACAAGGCTGCGAGAATATGACTTCGGTATGTGGGAAGGGTTAACCTACAATGACTTGAAGGAAGATCCACAGTATCGAAGATGGCTTGACGACTCGTCAGCCATCCAGCCGCCGCGCGGGGAACCGTGGCAGTCCTTCTGTACGCGAACGGCGCATGTATGGTGGGAAGTGCTGCGCAATGCGCGTGATTCCTTCATCAGCAGCGGAAATCACATGGAACGGCAAGAGTGCGCTATCCGTCGTCGGCCGTACCATTCTTCGCCGCTGCCACGTGGTCGCGTGCTGCGCAGCAAGACAAGCCGGATGCAGAGACAGTCATATGGAAGCGGGCCTACCCCGCGGCCGGATGTTGTCATCGTCACACACGGTGGCGTCGTTCGTCGCTTATATACGCTGGCTTTCCCACGGAAGTCATTCTGGGAAGCCGCTGCGCCAATCGGTGGCGGTGTTATGATTACGGCGAAGCGATGTGCCCGCAAATGGAAGTTCTTGCGAGCAGAACGGCTTCCAAGCAGATGATGTCGTTTGTGTGTCAAAAGCAGGCTCATTGGAGACGCGCAATGATGTAATCTATTGCAACGCAGGGGCTTTTCCCCTATAATCAATTATCGAGTTTAGCACTTGGATGACGAAATGTATTCCATATTGAATAATCGTGATACTTCAGGTCCTTGGGTATGTATGCGGTACGGATTAATACGCGTTGCTCGGTAAGAGACACCGATGTATTATATGGCCGATGCATATTCGAGGTTAATAGGGAAGCCGGTGTGAACCCGGCGCGGTCCCGCCACTGTGAATGGAGTGTTGCGCTCATGATGCCACTGTCGAATTCGTTAGTGTGTGCTGTATGTACCGCTATGGATGGGAAGGCGAGCTGCAACGTATTCTCCTAAGTCAGGAAACCTGCCTGAAGATGGACGAGCTGTATCCTTCGCGGAGAGGATCACGTCATTGGCGTAATGCATCAGGCAACATGGCAGCGCAGCTGCTTGCTTCCTGCTTCTAGGTGTCTGTTGAATATTGCGATAGATGACTTTGTGTTCCCCCGGATCGAAGGATCGGGGGTTTTTCTGTATTTGGAAATGATTTCACATCCTGCAGGCACTTCGCTTGTACAAGGTAAACTGCAGTTCAATGCAATTGCACAGCACGAATGTATATCACAAATTCAGTCACAGGATGATTTACAGCTCAGGTATATGCAAGTGCTCATTGACAACTGATACCGAATAGGGAGTGTACATACATGCTGACGGCAAATGCAGCTTGCAGTGCATTTTCGTTCGCATGGCGAAGGATGGAACCGCTTCACACCTGCACGGGTAGTACATGGTTAGAGACTAGGAAGAATGACGCGAGGGAGAGATTCTGACATGAACAAATGGCTGAACAAATCGGTTGCGGCGCTATTGGCGCTAATGCTTACAGTAGGACTTGCTGCTTGCGGCAATAAAGATGCGGCTAAGCCTGCTGAGAATACAGCACAGCAAGAGTCCAATGGCAATGGGGCTACAGAACAACCGAAGCAGGATGATCTAAAAACGACGTATCCACTGACTGTTAAGGATGCGACGGGTGAGGAATTCACATTCGACAAAGCGCCAGAACGTATTATATCCGTGTCTCCAGCTGAGACAGAGTCCTTGTTCGCGCTTGGATTGGATACACAAATCGTTGGGGTGTCTGATTTTGACGACTATCCAGAGGCAGCGAAGTCCAAAGAGAAAATGGGCGGCATTACGAAGCCGAATGAAGAGGCAATCATTAAAGCTAAGCCGGACATCGTATTCACAGGTATCTCCATGAAGGAGCCCGTCGTGAAGAAGTTCCGTGAACTGGGCATTAAAATATTCAAGGTTGAGCCAAAAACGTACGACGATGTGATTAAGAACATTGAATTGTATGGTCAAATTACGGATCAGCAAGCTAAGGCGAAGACGATTGTTGACAACATGAAACAAGTACGTGAAGATGTGAAGTCGGCCGTTCAAAGTGCGGAGAAGAAAAAGGTGTATATTGAATTCTCCCCAGGCTGGACAGTAGGCAGCGGCGAGTTCATGAACGAGCTGATTGAACTGGCAGGCGGCACGAACGTTGCAGCTGATTCAACTGGCTGGATTCAAATTAACGAAGAGAACATTATTAAATCCAATCCGGATGTAATCATGTTCACGCAAGGTGTAGTGGACTCCGAGACGAACAAATCCTTGGAAGAAATTATTCGTGGACGCAGCGGTTGGAACAACATCAATGCAATTAAGAACAATCAAGTAATCGGTGTGGATCAGAACCTGATCAGCCGTCCGGGACCTCGTGTAGCTGACGGATTGAAGGCAGTTGCGAAGGCGGTTCATCCGGACTTGGTGAAATAATCATCGTGGAGAAATCGATGAATAAAATGGGTTGGTATGGAGGAGCGGGTATTGCGCTTCTCCTTTTGTCCGTTGTAGGATGCCTTGCTGTAGGCTCAGTGAAAATGCCAATGGGGGAAATTGCTCAAATTCTGCTTCATCATATTCCAGGGCTGGATCAGTTCATAGCGGTCACATGGGATGATGCTTCCGCACAAATTATGATGAAAGTACGCTTTCCACGAGTTCTATTGGCAATGCTCGTAGGGGCGGCGCTTGGGGTCGCAGGTACTGCATTTCAAGGTGTGCTGCGCAACCCGTTGGCTGATCCGTATACGTTAGGGGTATCTTCAGGAGCTTCTGTTGGAGCCGCATTCCTTATTTTCTTCGGTCTGCAGTATTCGCTGTTCGGCGAATGGACGATTCCTATCGTTGCATTCGCAACAGGGGTAGCGACCTTGATGTTCGTTATTAGGCTGGCCAGTGAGCAGGGGAAGATCCCGATCGAGACACTGATCTTATCCGGGGTCGTGATGCAGGCCTTTCTTGGCTCCGTTGTCTCTTTTCTTGTAGCAATGACAAATCAGACGATAAATGAAATTTTGTTTTGGGTGATGGGCAGCTTGGCGATGCGAGGCTGGTCTTATACAGTAGTGCTTGCTCCTTATTTGGCAATCGGCATTGTTATTCTTATTGCATATGCAAGACCGCTTAATTTACTTGCATTAGGTGAGCGACAGGCCTCGCATCTCGGACTTCATGTAGAGCGGACAAAATGGGTAGTGCTGCTGACGGCAACGATGATTACGGCAGCTGCCGTATCTGTCTCCGGCGTCATCGGCTTTGTCGGATTAGTCGTTCCGCATCTGCTGCGCTTAATTGTGGGCCCTGATTATCGATATTTGATACCGCTCTCAGCAATTGGGGGAGCGATATATGTGATGTGGGCAGATACGATTGCCCGTACGGCATTTGCACCGACGGAAATCCCGCTTGGGGTTGTAACCGCGTTTCTAGGTGCGCCATTCTTCGCCTACTTGCTTATGCGCAATAAGCGAGCGAAACGGGGGAAATGGTCATGACACAGCGAAGAGAACATCTTCCGAAAGCAAATCTGGATCATGCAGAGAGCAGCAACTTTGCCATTCACATGGAGAAGGGCAGCATCATTGAGGTTCAAGGACTGAGCAAGCATTATGGTGAGAAGCATGTACTGCAAGATGTGGATTTCGCTGTGAAGTCTGGAGAGTGGGTTGGAATCATCGGTCCGAATGGCAGTGGCAAGTCCACGCTTCTGTCCTTGTTGTCAGGAGTGGATCGACCGACTTCCGGCTCTATACAGCTTGCTGGTCAAATGCTGGGTACCTATAAGCGTAGGGCACTATCTCAGATGATGGCAGTGCTGCAGCAGGAAGCGCTTCCGCCACTTGGATTTACGGTGCGCGAAGTGGTTGAGATGGGACGTTTTCCATTTCAATCATGGCTTGGATCAGAATCTGAGGATAGTGGAGAGATTGTAGACCGGATTATGGAGAAGCTGCAACTGACGGAGCTGGCTGACTATCCGCTTGATCGGATTAGCGGCGGGCAGCGCCAACGAACGGCATTGGCCAAGTTAATGGTGCAATCCCCCTCTGTTGTACTGCTGGATGAGCCGACGACGTATTTGGACATTCATTATCAGGTACAATTTATGGATATTGTTCGGGAGTGGCAGCAGGATTGCGGGTTGACGGTCGTATCCGTGCTCCATGATTTGAATTTGGCTTCTTTATATTGCGATAGGCTTGTTGTCATTCATGGTGGCGGCATTGCTGCTCAAGGCACACCTGAGCAGATCATGACTACGGAGCTGCTGTCACGTATTTTTGCCACAGAGACGACGGTTGTGCCGCATCCCGATACGGGCCGCCCTCAGATTCTTATTCGACCGAAGCTAGGGTTATAGACGGCCCTGGACAGCATAAATTGCTGTCATTTTGCAATAACGCAATTTATAGCATTCC
Source organism: Paenibacillus sp. E194 (assembly GCF_000935845.1). Classification (NCBI taxonomy): domain Bacteria; kingdom Bacillati; phylum Bacillota; class Bacilli; order Caryophanales; family Paenibacillaceae; genus Paenibacillus; species Paenibacillus sp. E194. Next base: position 20,167 of record NZ_JMDX01000069.1, on the reverse strand, counting down.
GATTGAAAATCGATAACGATGAATACAGTGGATGTTGCATGGAACAAGAGTGGAATGAGCAGACACAGAACGAACCGCTATCTGTGTATGGATCTATGAACACAACTAAGAACTGAAAACAATCATTTGCACATTTAAGAACAGAATTAAGAACTGAATACAACTATGTGCACATCTATGAACACAAGCTTGTACACATGAAAATCAATTTGACAACGGAGATGAGCAGCATGAATGAACGATTGAATCAACTGATCGCACAAATTAAGCCCTTGGATGAGCAGGCAATCCAATCTGCCATTGAGCATCAAAATCAATTGACGAAGCCGCCGGGTAGCTTGGGAGTACTCGAGCAGGTTGCGATTCAAGTTGCAGGTATTACAGGAGAGATTAAACCTCAATTCGAGAAGAAGGCCGTTATTGTCATGGCTGGCGATCATGGGGTATGTGAGGAAGGTGTTAGCGCATTCCCATCCGAAGTGACGCCGCAGATGGTGTATAACTTCCTCCGTGGCGGAGCTGCGGTCAATGTTCTGTCGCGCGAAGCTGGTGCAGACGTGGTATGTGTCGACATCGGTGTCAATGCAGACTTGGACGATCCGAAGCTTGTATCGCGCAAGGTGCGCAAAGGAACGGCGAATATGGCGAAGGGGCCTGCTATGTCGCGAGAGGAAGCAATCTCTGCGATTCTAGTAGGTGTTGATATTGTGGAGCAGTACGTTCGCGAAGGATACCGCCTGTTCTCGACAGGGGAGATGGGCATTGGAAATACAACGGCGAGCGCGGCGATGCTGTGTGCATTTACTGGAATGGAGCCTGAAGAGGCAGTAGGCCATGGGACAGGCATCGGCGACGCGCAGTGGAAGCATAAATGCAATGTGGTACGGCAAGCGCTTGAAATCAATGCACCGAATCGTGAGGATGCATTGGATGTACTGGCGAAGGTAGGCGGGCTGGAAATTGCCGGTCTTACGGGTGTTATTCTAGCTGCGGCGGCGAATCAGGTTCCGGTTGTGATAGACGGGTTTATCTCTAGTGCCGCTGCTCTGGCTGCTGTAGGATTAGCTCCGGCGGTACAGCCTTATCTTATTGGCTCACACTTGTCAGAGGAGCGGGGGCATACAGCGCTGTTGTCTGAGCTCAAGCTGAATCCTTGCTTGCATGTGCAGATGCGTCTTGGCGAAGGGACTGGCGGTGTGCTGATGTTCCAGCTCATTGATGCTGCAGTGCGAATTATGCGAGAGATGGCAACATTCGCAGAGGCGGGTGTAACCAATAAGGAGTAATCGCGGATTGGCATGCCGGGATTATGGTTCCAAGTGAACAAGAATATGAAGCAAGGATGAGTGAGCATGGGGAAAATTGTACTCGTAACAGGCGGAGCACGCAGCGGGAAGAGTACGTTCGCTGAGCGATTATTTATGAAGTTGTCCCCGCAGGGCGGTACTTATGTTGCGACCGCTGAAGCTCATGACGAGGAAATGAAGGAGCGCATTCGGCTGCATCAGGCGAGCCGTGAGGCTTCTGGATACGCGTGGAGCACAGTGAACCAGTCGTTGGATCTCCCGGGTTGGTTGAGTGGAGAAGAACAGCCGACAGTGCTCGTTGATTGCTTGACGATCTGGCTGTCCAATGAGCTTCTGCGTGCAGAGCAGGAGGATGAGGAACGGATGGAGGCACAGTTGGAGTGCCGTATTCGCGACATTCTGCATGCACTTCAAGGTATTCAGCAGCGCGATGGTGTCGTCGTCATGGTAACGAATGAGGTTGGCAGCGGCGTTGTACCAGCCTACAAGCTTGGACGAATATTCCGTGATGCAGCGGGCCGGCTAAATCAGCGAATAGCTGCACTTGCAGACGAAGTGTATTTGGTTACGGCGGGGATTCCGATAGAGCTCAAGAGCAGGATGGTTGAGCTATGAAGCAATATGTACATGCGTGTATTGCTGCCATGCAGTTCCTGACCCGCATTCCAATCCCGAAGGAAGTACCCTTCACGAATGAGGTGCTGAAGCGCAGCACCTTGTTCTTTCCCGTCGCGGGCGGGGTAATTGGTTTGATCGTGTGGGGAGCAGGAGCTGGGTTGTCATTGCTGCTTCCGACAGGGCCAGCAGCGGCAGTAACGTTGGCGCTTATGCTTCTGCTTACAGGCGGACTGCACATGGACGGACTGATGGATACTGCGGACGGCATATTCAGCAGCCGATCCCGTGAGCGTATGCTGGAGATTATGAAGGACAGCCGCGTTGGGGCGATGGGGGTTATTGCATGCGTCTTGATGCTGCTGCTGAAATGGACGCTGCTGACCGCTTTGTTTGACGCGAATGCCTGGAATGTCTGGATCGTCATTCCGTTCATCTGGTCGCGCGCCGCTATGGTATGGGCGATGACCAATGAACCGTATGCACGGGCTGAGTCTGGTCTGGGCAGTTATTTTCAAGGGCTCAACCGGAATCATGTGGCTGCAGCATATGGCTGTGCTTGGCTGCTGACTGCAGTGGCTGTTGGAGCTATGATGCTTCCGATTCGAATCAGCTATCTGATGACGATGCCAGCGGGGATCATCTCGGGTTGGCCTTGGTGGCTGCTCATTGCTTCGCTGCTGTTAGGAGTTGCAGCGGCATGGGGGGTATCACGATACTTGTCTAAGAAGCTCGGTGGCCTGACAGGTGATACTTACGGCGCGTTAAATGAGTGTACAGAAATGGTGTTCATGCTGCTGCTGGTGCTCTTGTGTGGAATGAAAGGGTGAACGTGAGATGGATGAACAGTTGAATAACAACGTTACTGCTCAAGGAGATAAGGTGTCCTTGACAGCGCTGGACTCTGTTTTGGCTCAAGAAGAAGCTGGTCAGAAGGAAATCGGGAAGACAGAGAACAAACGAAGCAAGCCCGGACGCGGACGGACGATCATGCTGCAGGGCACGGCTTCTGATGTAGGCAAAAGCGTTGTGACCACGGCGCTGTGCCGCATCTTGAAGCAGGACGGATATAAGGTGGCGCCGTTCAAGTCGCAAAATATGGCGTTGAACTCTTACGTTACGCCTGACGGCAAGGAGATCGGGCGTGCACAAGGTGTGCAAGCCGAAGCATGTGGGGTTATGGCGACGACGGATATGAATCCAGTGTTGCTGAAGCCCATGCAGGAAATGAGCTCCCAAGTCGTCGTACACGGCAAGCCTTATCAAAATTTGAGCGCTCGCGATTATCGCTCAAGCTTCCTGCCTGAGGCGAAGCGCATCGTCGTTGACGCGGTCAATAGGCTTCGTGATGAGTATGATATTGTCGTCATGGAGGGGGCAGGAAGCCCGGCGGAAATTAATCTCAAGCATAATGATATCGTGAACATGAACATGGCTGCCTGGGCAGATGCTCCAGTTATACTCGTCGCGGATATTGACCGCGGCGGCGTATTCGCGTTCATCGTCGGGACATTGGAACTGCTGGAGCCGCATGAGCGAGAACGGGTTCGCGGCATCATCATTAACAAATTCCGCGGTGATGTGTCGCTGCTGCAGCCGGGAATCGAATGGCTGGAGGAACGGACAGGCATCCCGGTACTTGGTGTGCTTCCTTACACCAATGATCTCGATATTGAGGCAGAGGACTCTGTTGCTCTCGAACAGTGGAAAGGCAAGGCAGAACCGGAAAATGATCTGGATATTGCCATAATGGCGTTGCCCCATATTTCAAACTTTACCGATATAGATCCATTAATAGCCGAGCCTGATGTTCGCGTTCGATATGTGAGGAAGCCGGAGGAGTTGGGTAATCCCGATGCAATCGTCATTCCGGGAACCAAAAGTACAATGGCTGATCTAGAGTGGCTGCGCAGCACGGGATTGGCGGAAGCTGTTCAGCACTACGCAGTACAACATCTAGGGTCAGTTGCAGGCATCTGCGGTGGTTATCAGATGCTTGGCCAGCATTTATCTGATCCAGCAGGAGCTGAGGCGGAGGCAGGAGCGTCCATGGAGGGATTAGGCTTACTTCCACTGGCTACGGAATTTGCCGCCGAGAAGCGAACTGAGCGGGTATCGGGTGTCGTGAGCGCATCGCAGCTCATTGGAACACCCATGTACCAAGTTCCCGTTGAAGGGTATGAGATTCATATGGGGCGTTCTACGATCACGACACATACCGGCACCCGCATTGAAGCTGAGCCCCTATTCAGGCTTGATGGCGATGGGGGAGCAGATGGCTGTGTAACGGAATCAGGACGTCTATTTGGAACGTATATGCATGGTGTTTTTCATAATGATGCCTTTCGCAGGGGCTGGTTGAATGGTCTGCGTCTCAAGCAAGGGCTCGCTCCTCTCCCGACGGTACTGAATTATAATGCGAAGCGTGAGGATGCATTTGATCGGCTGGCTGACTTGGTGCGGAGCAACTTGCAGATGGATGTTCTGTATCGCATTCTTCAAGTAGATAATCCAGAAGATAGAGTATAGCTGAGGGATTCGAAGGAGCAAGCGGGCGCAGCCTCAGGAGAAGGATGGGAATGCACGAATTTGAAATGATTTCCCTATCGCCTTCTGCTCTTGCCTCGACGTACTAAAGACATTACAATCAAGGGAGTTCGGGACATGGTTACCGAGGTCCTTCTTTTTTTGCATAAGGCTGCGATGGCTGCTAATTTGTTCATGCAAAGATTGTGCTGAGCAATTCATGGGAAGGGCGTTTCGAAGCTTCCTTGATAGGGTACTGAATTTATTACGATGCGCTTTACAAGTACTGTACAGGTGCTGCATTGCTTGATCCACTGCTGATGGGATTCAGAAGCATGGTCATTGCAGCTGTACAGCTGCTTAGCAGGCGAGAGAGGATTTGCGTGTATGCTTACGATACTGATTGCTATTTTCACGATCCAAATCGTATATGTCTCCTTTTTACGCTGCGGATGATTCTGACGTTGAAGGGGCAGCGCTACTTGGCTGCTACGATCAGTACGGTAGAAATTATTATTTACGTACTCGGCTTGAATATGGTGCTGAAGTACTTGAACGAGCCGATTAGTCTGATTGTATATGCGGCTGGTTACGGAATTGGTGTCCTCGTCGGATCATGGATCGAGGATAAAATTGCGCTTGGGTATGTTGTACTGAAGGTAATTGTCAACAACCCGCACAGTGAGCTTCCGAATCATTTGCGCGATCACGGCTATGGAGTAACGACATGGATAGGCAGCGGCCGAGACGGCGAACGCCTAATGCTCGAAGTGCTGTCACGGCGCAAAAATCGGAATAAGCTCCAGGCTTCAATCCTCGATATAGAGCCGAAGGCTTTTATTATTACATCTGAACCATCACAGCTGCATGGCGGCTTCTGGACAAAGGTGACACGGCGTTAAGGCGCAGTGAGCCTTTGTCTTTTTTTCTTGGGTACGTATTAACAGTGCTGTTTATTGGCTATATTGGGTATATCGCTTAACACAAATGAAGATAATAAAACCGTCCTTTTTGCGAGGGCGGTTTTTTTGTTGTTTTTACTTATGTGGCAGTGGTTAATATATACTTATAAGCCTAACTTATATATAGATTTTTCATGGGTCTACATAACAGGAAAATGCATGAAAGTTTACATGAAAAAATATATATGTAATAATAAACATAATTGTTTTCATCGTTTTCATAACTATGAAATATATTATCTAATCTTATAAAAGAGGTGAGCGATGCATGATTCAATTCCAGCATGTGAATAAGGTGTATGAGGATGGCTTTCAGGCGTTGAAGGACATCAATCTTGAGTTCAAGAAGGGAGAGCTAACCGTTCTTATTGGACCGAGTGGCTGCGGGAAGTCGACCACAATGAAGATGATTAATCGTCTCATGACTCCTTCCAGCGGCACCATTCTCATTGACGGCAAAGACGTGTCGTCGCAGAACCCCGTAGAGCTCCGCCGCAACATTGGCTATGTCATTCAAAATATCGGTTTATTTCCCCATATGACAATTGGGAACAACATTGCAGTCGTCCCACGGTTGAATAAGTGGGAGAAAGAGAAGATCGACCCAAGGGTCGACGAACTGATGCGTCTTGTTAATCTAGATCCGGAAATTTACCGCAACCGGTATCCTTCTGAGTTGAGCGGCGGCCAACAGCAGCGTATAGGTGTGGCGCGCGCATTTGCTGCGGATCCGGATGTTATCCTGATGGATGAACCGTTCAGTGCGCTTGACCCGATTAGTCGTGAGCAATTGCAGGATGAATTGATTCGGTTGCAGCAGGATTTCAACAAGACCATTATTTTCGTTACACATGATATGGATGAAGCGATCAAAATCGCGGATACCATCGTACTCATGAAAGATGGAGTGGTCGTGCAAACAGGTTCGCCGGAAGCGATTCTCCGGCATCCGGCGAATGATTTCGTTCGTACCTTCATTGGACAGAAGCGTCTGGAGAGCGAGTCCCCAATTGAGATTCCTACTGTAGATGAGGTAATGGTGACAACACCAGCGACGGCATTCCCGAACCGCGGTCTTGCTGAAGCGATTAAAATGATGGAGCATCGCAAGGTAGACTCCTTGTTCATCGTAGATCGTGCCAAGAAGCTTCAGGGAATCGTGTCGATCTACAACGTACTCGATCAATACGGCGAGGAAGGCAAGACGGTCAAGGATGTCATGAAACCAATTGGCTATTCGGTACCAGCGGGAACGCCGCTGCCAGATGCCTTGAACATCATGAATGATCATCGCTTGACGAATTTAGCGGTGATCGACGATGCGGGAACCCTTGTAGGACTTATTACGCGGGGGAGCGTCGTCAAGCACTTGTCCGAGGTATATCCAGCTGTCGTCGATAAGCTGGCCAAAGCATATGCGGAGGAGGCGTAACGGATGATGAATGAATGGTGGGCATTCTTTCAGGAGCGCGGTGCGGACATCGTTACGGCACTTCGTGAACATTTGACGATTACAGCAGCTTCCGTGTTGCTTGGCTGCTTGGTTGCAATTCCATTAGGAATCCTGCTCGTCTACAATCGTGTGAAGTGGGTGAACAGCATCGTGTTCTTCGGCGCGAACTTGTTGCAGACGATTCCGAGCTTGGCCTTGCTTGCTATTCTGATCCCGCTGATGGGGATTGGGATGAAGCCTGCGATTATTGCTTTGTTCTTGTACTCCATTATGCCGATTCTGCGCAATACGTACGATGGCTTCGAGTCGGTTGACCGCGGTGTGCTGGAATCTGCTCGAGGTATGGGATACGACACGATGCAGCGCATTCTTCGCATACAGCTCCCTCTGGCACTTCCTTATATCATGTCGGGGATACGAATTACGACCGTATATATTATCAGTTGGGCCACGCTTGCAGCACTGATCGGTGCAGGTGGTCTTGGACAGCTTATCGTATCCGGTCTTGGCGTGAATAAGCCGGAATTGATCGTTGCGGGAGCTGTTGGGGCCATCGTACTTGCATTCGTCATTGACGCATTGCTGGGATGGCTTGAACGAGCACTGACACGCCGTTTCGGACGGACGAGCAGCATGGCCGCATAAATTTGCCGTACGTGAACGGGGTGGACAGTCGGATAAATGTACTAGGGCAATTGGCTTACTTGTCTGTTTGCGACTAGCGGTCAGACAGGTAAGGATTGCCGAGAGTTAGGAGTTAGTTGCAAATTGCAGACTGACGACCTTAGTGATGGTTGTCAGTTGTCATGGATAGCTGTGACTGAACGTCTGAATGGAGGAGGACACGCATATGAAGATGCGACACAAATGGGCTGCTGCCGGTACTGCACTTATGCTGGTGATGACATTATTGTTGTCCGCGTGCGGAGCCGATAATCGGATAGTCATCGGCACCCAGACATTTTCAGAAACAAAGATTATTGCAGAAATGTATAAGGCGCTTATTGAGGATCGTACAAATATCAAAGTTAAAGTGCTGCCGGATCTGGCGGCGAGTCCCGTTGTCATTAATGCGATGAAGAAGAATGAGGTACAGATGGCAACCTTGTATTCGGGTGAGATTTTCAACAACCACTTCCCTGTGAAGGAAACGAAAGATCGCGGGGAAGTGTTGAAGCAGGCCCAAGAGGGCTTCGATAAACATTTTGACTTCAAGTGGTATGAACCGCTTGGTTTCGAGAATACGTATGCCTTCACGATCCAGAAGAAGTTGGCGGATGAGAAGGGGTATAAGACGATTTCGGATGTAGCGAAGGATGCTGACAAGCTGCGGCTTGGTGTCGATACGACATGGCTGGAGCGCGATGCGGATGGATACAAAGGATTTCAACGAACCTACGGTTTCGCCTTCGGCAAGGAGTTCCCGATGGAGATGAGCCTTGTCTATGAGGCGGTGGCGAACAATCAGGTGGATATCGTGCTTGCGTATTCGACAGATTCGCGGTTGAAAGCATACAATCTAACCACGATTCAGGATGACAAACAGTTCTTCCCGCCTTATGATGCATCGCCAGTGATTCGCAAGGATGTGCTACAGAAGCATCCGGAGCTGAATGACGTGATCGGACTGCTTCTGGGGACGCTCGATGAGAAGACGATGATTGACCTCAATTATCAGGTGGATATTGAGAAGAAGAGCGAACGGGAAGTAGCGGTTGATTATTTGAAACAAGTCGGCCTATTGCAGGGCGAATGAGAGGAGGATATGGATGAGTAACTACGAATGGTCAATTGCAGATTTACTGTCTTACATGGGTAGGAATAGCGGCATGTTGTGGGAGTATTTTGTAACGCACGTGATGATGGTATTAGGCGGCATTGTTCTGGCGCTCGCGATCGGTATCCCTCTCGGTGTGCTCTGCTCCAAGAATGAGAAGCTGGCCAAGATCATTCTGGCCGTGACAAGCATGCTGCAGGTCGTGCCGAGTCTGGCGCTGCTTGTGCTGTTAATGCTCGTATTTGGACTTGGGACGACGACCGTTGTCGTTGGCTTGTTGTTATATTCCTTGAACCCGATCGTGCGCAATACGTATGTCGGCTTGAAGCAGGTGAACGGCAGCTACGTGGAAGCGGGACGAGGGCTTGGGATGAGCTCCTTGCAGCTGCTGTTTCAGGTGCGGTTTCCACTTGCGCTGCCCTATGTTATTTCTGGGCTTCGCATCGCGGCTGTCATTGCAATCGGGGTTGCAACCATTGCTCCACTCGTTGGCGGCGACGGACTAGGAAGAGAGATCTATTCCGGCTTGAACGGACAGAACCCGCTCCGACTGTACGCAGGTGCAATCCCGGCGGCGTTGCTCGCTATTGTTGCTGATATCATATTCGGTGTGCTGCAGCGCAAGCTTAATTTCGCTCATCGTACTTCGAATTCAGGATCCAAGCAAGGTGCCGCGTCTTCGAAGTAAGACATGCACACGATGATTGAAAGTAAATTTAAACGCTACATGCTGCGAGGCATGCGAGAAGGAAGCACCGGTAATCGGTGCTTCTTTTTTTATGATTGGTCAACTGATATGGCGAATGTAATGGCGAAGACGAGGATGTGAATATAACATGAATATCTTTATATTATTGTTACATTTTGGAATATTTGCGTTATACTCAAAATGAACTGGGTTGCCTTTACGGGCGAGCTTGTAAGCAGCGAGTCAGATCAACCGGAAGCAAGAACGCCCCATATCAATGACTTGATCGGGGGAAAGCAAAAATGGGACAAGCATTGCTTCAATTGTACTCCAATGTACAGAGTGCGAATTTAGAGATGCAGGAAGATGTTTATTATCAATTTCGCAAGCTTGTATATGCGGACATTTATGCCATCGTTCAAGATCGCTCTTTAACGGAGGATGTCATTCAAGAAGCCTCGATGAAGGTGCTGGCTAATGTCCATCGTGTGCAGCATCCTGCCGCTATACGATCATGGGTCAAACAAGTCGCGCGCCATGCTGCGTTAGATGTTCTTCGCAAAAACAAACCAACTGGGTCCATGATGCACATGGCGAACCCAGCCTCACTTTCTACGGAACCTGATATATCGATTGAAGTAGAGAATAAAATGCGAGATTCCTTGCTGCATCAGGCATTATGGGAATTGAAGTCCCACTACCGAGGGCTGCTTCAAATGCACTATTTTGAAAATAAATCGTATAAGGAGATGTCCAAGGAGTTGCACTTATCCGAGCAAGTGATCAGCCAACGTCTGGCCAGAGCGCGGAATAAGCTGCGACAGCAATTTTCAAAGAAATGGTCGTAAGGTTGCCATTCGGGATGTCATGATATTTTTCGTTAGAAAAGTCATCGTGGATGCGTCTTTAATAATAAGACCTTCCGTTCCTCCCAATTACAAGGTCTCATACAATGACGAGAAAGGGGTAAGTCCACGATGAAGAAAAAATTTTCGATCGTAATGGTGCTAAGTCTCGTCCTGCTGCTTGTCTTTCAAATGAGTGCAGTGTCTGCAGCCGAAGACAAATTCTCAGAGACGCTGCCGGCAACCATGCAAGAGAATGAGCTATCGCTGCAAGCCACAATGGATCATGCGGAGCCTGTTACACAACTCATGAAAGCCGCTCCTGCGGAAGGCTTGGACGGCACTTTGGAGCATACGATTACAGCCCCCATAAGTTTGAATGACGCCGAGGCAATATTGCTTCAATCAAGCTCAAGCGCCCTTCGCACATTAGCGGAGCCATCCAACACGGTAACGACCGCCACATATAGCGGGGTAATCCCGAAGGAAGGAGAAGCGGTTCATTTATATCCGATATACGTGAAGCCTGGCGACGTACTTCAGGTACAGCTGGATCCACCATTGTCTCCTCAGTTGAACTACGATTTGTATTTGTACGAATTCGATATGACGACAGGCAATCTCAATACGACACCAATCGATTACTCGATTTACGGAACATATATGAATAATTACGCAAACGGAACGCGCACGTTATCAGAAAACGTCGGCACCAAAAACACGACGTCTGGAGATAAAGCATATCTCGTCGAGGTTCATGCCAAGCAGGGCGGCAGTATTAATGATCCGTTTAACGTCACACTTGCCATCAGCTCAGAATACGACGCCTATGAGACAGATGAAAATGCATTTCACGCCTACGGATTTACGGTAAATACATCTGGGTCATCATTGAACACACGCTCCATCAGCTCCCCCATTGATAATGATTGGTTCTCTATCACTGTACCAGAAAATCGCAATTATGACGCTTTGAATCTCGCGCTGGATGCCGCCTCAACAAGCAAAGGATATAAGGTCGAGGTGTACGGTGCTTATGAAGGAAATCAGATGAAGCTATTGTCGTCTCCGACTGAACAAAATGTACGGATCGGAACTGGATCGTTCTATGTTCGCGTCTACACGACAGGCCAATACGACAATAGCAATTATATGTTGACGGTGAGACCGGTGCTGCGTGCAGATAAAATTGTCATTACCGGTTTTAATTCGAAGGAAGGCCCGAATGATTATCCTACTTACCGCTACGGCAAGCATTTCCGTGCCAAGGATACGCTCACGGTATACGGCAGGGTGAGCACCTCAGATAATTATGCGGTAGCTAATGCGAAGGTGGATGTTCTGTGGTTGAATGAGAATTGGACAGAGGGAAGCGGCAATCGTACTCGCACTGCTTCCGTGTATACAGATGTGAATGGGAACTTTACGGCTACATTCGGACTACCGGCTTCAACAGGAAGTATTGCCGAATTTTTATCGGGGCCGATTAATTTTACGCATTACTATGATTTAAGTGGTGTGAACGTTCAAGTCTCCGAGCGTCCGAACATATATGCAACTGAAATCATCTATCACTTTGCATACAGCTTATACGGGGGAAGAAGTTAGTTCTTCGCGACGAGGGTAAGCGCAATGATTACCGATTAGTCTTGATCTTGAATAAGTAAGAAGCACAAAGCCTCCAATCTCGCCTGAAAGCGTATTGGGGGCTTTGCTGTATCGTTTGGGCTTATGGTTTCTTACTGACTTTGGAAGTAGATGTAAATTGTTGCCTGACATAGGTCGATATAGGTTGTAGAATCCTGAAATATCCATCTCTGATTCACGATAAGTTAAACGATGATTCCATCATGCGGGAGGCAGGCCATGAAAATAAACAGTGTACTAATTTCACCGAAGCTGTATGACAGCAACGGACAAATGAGCAAACAGATGAGAACAGTAACCGGCATAATGAATGACGTCCAGCACGACTCCGTTGAAATTAGCCCGATCGGACGGCAGCTATCTGTCGGAGCTATTGAACATCACGTTGGTTCTTACTATGGCAATGTGGATATCCATGAAACCTTGCAGCGCATTTTGGAAGGGAAATCCCCTGAAGTTAGGAAAGCCGTCTATACGATCATCGAATCCAATCTTGCTCCTGGCGGATCCGTTCCTAATGAAGTCGATCGTTACGCCTTGCAGGAACTTGGGCTAAGCCAAGCCAAGTATGTTGCAAGGCATTATTTTGGAGAAGAAGAGGGTTCCGAATTGCTAAGCACGCTCAATAACATAGCTGTGCTGTCCCGAAATCGGTCAGATGGAACGGCAGTTGGGGCAAATCCATACAGGGAACCCACGCCAAAACCAGTTGGAGCGCCTGACGACTATGTCAATATTACGGATTTGATGAGACGGTTTGCGCCTGAAAGTCATCAACAGATGGAGGAAGCTATCATCAATGGTGGTGACTGGTTTGGTGTTCTGATGAAGTTTGCACAGCAAATCCCGCAAAATAAGGACTGGATGAAGAAGTATCGAGAGGAAATGGATGCTGCTAAGAAAGAGGCCTTACCTGTGAAACTAGATAGCCGATTTGATAAAGCGAACCTGATGGATATACAAACATTTAGCAAGGATGTTCAGCAGATGCTGCAGCAATTGCCGAGAATCGATCGTGAAACAATGGATCGGAATAACGCCTATTTTGCACATGTAATTGGACATACGGTGGCATCAAAAAATTGAATTGTTGATGCAGAGTCGCGCTTTTAGGGGAATATAAGCTGCGGCTCTTTTTTTATATATGCCGAAAAAAATCACACATTTTTTTCAATTTTATATGTCAATATTGACACAATAAAGGGAGAAGGATTACACTAGAAAGAGAGCCATGTCGTCTAAAGCTGTGACATGGATGAACGGGCGCATTAGAAATTCGATTATAGAAAGCTGTGATGTATGTCTATGGAAGAACAAGGTCAACCTATGATGACCAACCGTATGTTCTGGAGTATTATTTTCGCTATATTTTTCGGCAACTTCTTGGCCGTATTAAGTACGAATACAGTCAATATTGCGCTGCCTGTCATGATGAATCATTTCAATACCGATCTGACAACTATCCAATGGGTATTGACGGGATTTATGCTGGCAACAGGGATTATTGCTCCTGCTGTTGGATATTTAGGCAACCGATTCAGTACGAAGCGGTTGTATGTATTTGCCCTTAGTGGGTTTGTGATTTGCTCGATATTGTGTGCAATTTCGTGGAGCGAGTGGAGCTTAATCGTCTTCCGAGTCATGCAAGGGATGTTCAGCGGCATTATTATGCCAACGACGATGTCGGTCGTTTATCAAGTGATCCCCCGTGAACGGCAAGCGATGGCGATAAGCTTGTGGGGCTTGTCTGCTATGCTCGCACCCGCAGTGGGGCCGACACTCGCCGGATTGATTGTCCATGTTGGGGATTGGCATTGGCTGTTCTGGATGAATGTGCCGATTGGATTGATTGCGATTGTGTCGGTGCTGCGCTACATTCCGATGTATCGTATTTCGAGTGGAGAAACGTTTGATAAGCTTGGTTTCTTCTCCGTCGCAATGGGCAGTCTGTTACTGCTGCTTGCCTTCGGCAATTTGTCCAATTGGGGATGGGGCTCCTGGAAGACAATTGGCTGCATCATTGTCGGCACAGTTATCTTAATTGCATTCGTTCGCCGCTCACTCCGCATTGAGCATCCGTTGCTGAATTTCCGGGTGTTCCGGTATAAACGATTTGCCTTCAGCATGATCCTCGTTACGATCATTACCATTAGCTTATATGCGGGCGCGTTATTAACGCCGTTATTTCTGCAGCGGGTACAGGGCTCCTCGACGCTTGTATCAGGGCTAGTCCTCCTTCCTGCATCAGCGCTTATGGCTTTCGTGATGCCGTTCACAGGACGCTGGTATGAACGGTTCGGCCCAGTGAAACTGATCACTACCGGTCTGCTGCTGATGGTGATTGGTACGTATGAGCTGGGACGATTGCAGGTAGATACGCCTCACAGCTACATTACGCTGTGGATGGCAGTTCGCAACGTAGGGATTGCTCTTGCCAATACTCCGATTTTGAATGCAGGCATGTCGGCAATTCCGCGGGAACTGTCTGGGTACGGATCTTCGATTAACAGCTGGCTGCGTCAAGGCATGGCGAGTTTGTCTATCGGCCTGTTTACGTCCTTGCTGGCTGTACGCGCGCTTCATCATGCAGGGGATCTGCATGGCGTGATCGCCGACGCGACTTTGCTGAAAAATACGGCATTCACGATGAGTATCAATGAGGTGAACATGATCAGCATGGTCATGACCTTGATCGGCTTGCCATTCGTCTATTGGCTTGGGAAGACACCGAGTCATGCGGCAGCGGCAAAAACAGCAGCCGATTAACAAAGAATATCATGCCTCATAATGAGGCTATGTGACATCGACCCGTTCTATGTAGGGATACATGGAGCGGGTTGTTTTTATGGGCAAATTTACAAGTTCAGTGTACAATGGAAAAAGAAGCGTTGTATATTCTAATTCTGATATCAACCTGCTGAATCAAATAGAAGTCGTATTGTGTTGTATGCTGCATTGGTATAGGTCAATACATTTTATGATGTGATAGGTGATGCACATGGGGGATAAGAACAAGAAGCTGGTGGGTGTGGGCGCTGACTTGCCAAGTGATGTCATTGTCTTTCATTCCGAGCAGCAGATGGAAGCTCATTTGCCTTGCAAAATGTATAAGCTGGATCATACGTCGGGGAGTATCTGGGACCATACCCATGACTATATACAGATTTGGTATGTTGTTCGAGGGGAGTTCAAGCATTCCATTAATCATCGGACTTATAACATGGTGAAGGGGAATCTATTCGTCATTCCGCCCTATGCCGTACATCGGGTCGATATGATTCCTGATCAAGGAATGGAAGTGATCGGATGTGAGTTCCTGCCTCATTTTATCAACGAACGATTTGAGCAGTTGGAATGGAGCGGAGAGTGCTTCGATTTTTCCTATTTGGAGCAGTTTCTGATCGATGAGAAGCACGTGACGCCAAAGGTAGCCTTGACCGGAGAGACCGATATGGAAGTCGGTCGATTGCTTACGGAAATGTTGGAAGAGTACCGGGGGGCAAAACGATTTTACGAGTTGGTGCTCAAAGCAAATTTACTGAAGCTTCTCTCTGTCATCATTCGTGAGTATTCCAAGCTGGCCGATAAGCCGAGTGAAGAGGACGAGCGTGTTGAGAAATACCGAGAGTTGATGAAGGCAGTTATGGAATATATTCAGGAGCATTTTGCGGAGGAGCTTAGGCTTGAGCGTCTGTGCAGGCAATTCAACATTTCTAAAACGTATTTCTGTTACTTATTCAAACGATTTACAGGAAAAACATTCAACGACTATCTGATTGACTTGCGTGTAAGCAAGGCAGCGCATTGGCTCGTCGCGACGGATAAGTCTGTCACTGAAATCTGCTTCGGCACTGGATTCAATGATTTAGCTTATTTCTCACGCATGTTCAAGCGTCATACAGGGATGTCGCCTTCGAAGTATAAGAAGCAGGCGCTTGCGAGTCCATTGTCATAAGCCTGCTGCTTGACGATGCATTTGCAGATTTTGTATACTAAGAGATATTACGAAGCAAGGGGAGATTTTAATGTTGGTGAGCGTTCTTAACTAGTCAATTCCATAGTGAGGCAACGGTTTTGCTGCAGGTGTATGTTCGAATTTCGTCATAGGAACATCCCTGAGAACAAACGTCCAAATTGACGTTTATTTGAGCATGCTGTTATTAGTCCTCCGGAAACGAGTTAAGAACAGCGGATAAGCAAATCTACGCCAGCATTCCATTCTCTTGCTGCCCGGATCCGTGCTGTATGCAGCACGTTTTTTTGTAATTACCGTGAAATGTGTGCACTCCTCCATAGGGGCACTCATACATGGTCTGGGACAGTTATTGATGAGAACAAGGAATATATAGGCAGAGTATGCACATACGCATGCTCTGCCTTTTTTGCGTTATACAGACGATACCCAGCATGAACGGTACATGCTGCTGTTTTCCGTGAATAGAATCCCTCTTTCCGTGAGGTTATAATATGCGGCTGCTCTCCTACAACAATCAAAGGAGAATCAAGAGCCATGAACGAAACAATGCT
Organism: Paenibacillus sp. E194; assembly: GCF_000935845.1. Lineage (NCBI taxonomy): Bacteria > Bacillati > Bacillota > Bacilli > Caryophanales > Paenibacillaceae > Paenibacillus > Paenibacillus sp. E194. The sequence goes on along the minus strand of NZ_JMDX01000069.1, from coordinate 3,820 downwards.
GCAAAGACTGGATTATCATAAGGTAAAAGAAAAGGTATCGGAATATGCGGTATCTTATGCGGGAAAAAGCCACGTCGAGAAGATGTGTCCGCTCACGAATATTGATGAGGTACGAAGAGCGATGGCAGAAGTGACAGAGGCAAGTGATATGCTGAAACAGGGGGCGAGTGTACCGCTGCCGACCTTACAAGGGATTGAACATATTTTCTCGCTCGTGAATACGGGTTACGTATTCTCGGAAGATGATTTCACGAATGTGGCTGTCTTTCTGCGCAGCTGCGCCCAATTGAAGAAGTACATGCGCGCGAAGTATGCGGTTGCGCCTACAGTAAGTCAATATGCTGCGTCGATGTATGAACTGGAGAGCATAAGGGATGAGATTGAGCGCTGCATTCGACATGGCCGAATTACAGATGAGGCGAGCAGGGAGCTAAGCAGAGTCCGGCGGAAGGTTATGCAGGTGGAGAGTCGCATCAAGCAAAGACTTGACGGTCTGATGAATAAGCATAGAACACTAATGCAGGAGCATCTGGTAGGGATGCGCGGGGGCAGATATGTGCTGCCCATTAAGAAGGAGCTGCGCAAGCAGTTCCATGGCACCGTGTTGGATGAATCAGCAAGTGGTCAAACCGTGTATATGGAGCCGACAGAAATTGCCCATCTTCAGCATGATCTCGCCCAGTGGCGGATTGCAGAGTCGCAAGAGGAAATGAAGGTGTTGAGTCATTTAACCGAATTGCTGGAAAGATCGACACCTGAGATTAAGATAAACGTGGATACCGTCGGGGTATATGACTACCTATTCGCGCGAGCGAAATACAGCCGTGCGATAGATGGTCGACCGGTACAGTTGAATGATTGCGGCATCATTGACATTCGTAATGCGAAGCATCCGCTGCTAGGCGTGCATACGGTGCCGCTTACATTTCGAATCGGGCGTGGCTACTCTTGCCTGATTATTACGGGGCCGAATACGGGCGGCAAGACGGTTGCCTTGAAAACAGTGGGATTGCTTACGCTTATGGCGCAATCTGGGTTGCTGGTGCCGGCCCAAGTGAACAGTCTGTTCTCCGTATTTCGCAACGTATGTGTGGATATCGGAGACGGCCAGAGTATGGAACAGTCGCTAAGTACATTTTCGGCCCATGTTACGAATGTGATTCATATTCTTGAGGAAGCCGATCCGTCCACGCTTGTATTATTTGACGAAATGGCGTCCGGTACCGATCCTGGTGAAGGGGTTGGTCTGTCGATCGCCATATTGGAGGAACTCCGGAGAAGAGGATCAATTGTACTTGCCACCACGCACTTCAATGAAATCAAGCATTTCGCAACTGCTACGGCGGGCTTTGAAAATGCAAGGATGGAATTCGATGCAGACACTCTACAGCCGCGATATCAGCTGCGCATTGGGGAAGCTGGAAGCAGCTATGCCTTCCTCATTGCTTCGAAGCTGGGTCTGTCAGCCGATATTATTAGTCGGTCACAGCATGTTACAGAATCGCTTAGTGCAGGAACCTTCCGAGCTGAGAATGCTGCTGCAGCATCAGATGGGAAGTCTGCAATTTTTGAGGCTGAAGCTCCCAACGGAGAAATCTCCGTTTCCAGAGGAGAACAGGGTTCAGACCGGGATGATGCTGGAGAAGAGGATGAAGCAAAGTCTGTTGAGACAGTAAACCTTGTCGACAGAGATGGCAGCGCAAATCTTCCTGTGGGCAGGGAAGAGGAAAGACATGCAACACATGCAAAGGGTGCTAAGGAGTCTATGAACGCTAAGGACTCTAACGATTCTAAGGATTCCGATAACAGCAAGTACCCTCCCGCTAAGCTGCAAAAAGGGGACTGCGTCCACATTGCATATTTGAAGCGTACAGGCATCGTGTATGAAGAAGAAGACTTACGCGGCAATGTAGGGGTACTTATTCAGCGCCAGAAGGTGAAAATCAACAAGAAACGCCTCACGCTGTACATTGAGAAGCAGGATTTGTACCCGGAGGACTATGACATGGACATTGTGTTCGAGTCGAAGGAGAATCGCAAGAAAAAGAAGATCATGTCCCGCAAGCATGTCGAGGGCATCTCGATTGAGTATCCATCTGAATAATGAGATAACGCCATGTGAAGAGGCCTTCTATTTTATTAGAGGGCCTCTGTTCGTGGTGGATCCGACATAAACAAAAATTAATGAGACAAACGTCCTGGGCAGAAGCAATTGCTTGCCAAGAATGCGGGGATTTATGCTTTCGATCATTTTTCGTTCCAATTTGCGTACAAGAAGATTGAACATAACAAATTCTCCATTGATATCAAAGCGGATGCCGCATCTCTGTCTCCTTTCCCCTGTATATTCCTGTATTAGAGAAACAAATGGGAGTATCTCACATCCTCAACTGCATTTGTGAAAGAAAGTCCAATATTTGTGGACTATAGTGCAATGTGCGGCGTACAAACTTTTTTATAATGTAGTGGAGACAGTTAATATTCGTTGTAACCGTTTGCAAATAAGTGGAGAATTGAAAATTTAACCGAAGACAACGATGAAATGGAGTGGGCTGCTGTGAAATTAGGAGTTAGCATTTATAGTTTGTATGCTGCACTGCAGGACAAACGTCTAAGTATATCCGGAGCATTGGAATGGATGAAGGAGAATGGCGCGGATCACGCAGAAATCGTGGACTTGGATTTGGATCTGGTCAACCATCCAGAGCGTGTAGAAGAGATTCGTACAACAGCAGAACGAATTGGGCTTGAATTGTCCAATTATTGCATTGGCGCGAACTTTGCAGGTCATGACGAAGAGGGATTGAAGCGTGAAATTGAGCGTGTGAAGTCGCATGTTGATGTGGCGAATCGCCTTGGTGTGAAGTTCATGCGTCATGATGTAGCATCACGTCCACTTGAACAGACAGGCGCTGCTTATTTCGAGCAGGATTTCCCTCAGCTTGTCGAAGCATGCCGGGAAATTGCAGATTATGCTGCCCAGTATGACATTGTCACAAGCGTGGAGAATCACGGATTCTATACGCAAGCTAGCGAGCGTGTGAAGCGTCTCGTGCTCGCAGTAGATCGCGACAACTACAGAACGACTATTGATGTAGGCAACTTCGTATGTGTAGACGAGAATCCGCTCATTGCCGTGAAGAACAACCTTGAATTGGCGTCGATGGTGCACTTCAAGGACTTCTATATACGTCCAGCGGATCGCAATCCTGGTCAAGGCTGGTTCCGCTCTCTGCATGGCAATTATTTGCGCGGTGCAATCGTGGGTCAAGGAGACCTGCCGATTTACGATATCGTTCGCGCGGTGAAGGCTTCCGGCTTCGACGGCTATGTCAGCATTGAGTTCGAAGGGATGGAAGACTGCCTCAAAGGCACGAAAATTGCGATGGACAATGCCCGCCGCATTTGGGAAGAAGTATAATTTCCACAGATCATTCAGCTTTGAACATATCGATCACAATTAGGAGGACTAACGATGAGCAAAGTAAAAGTTGCGGTTATTGGTACAGGTTCGATCTCGGAAATGCACTTTAACGGATACAAGAACAATAGCGAAGCAGAAATTATTGCTGTGTGCGATTTGAATGCGGAACGTGCGAAGGAGAAGGCAGTCAAGTACGAAGCTCCAGATGCGATCGTATATACGGATTATCATGAATTGCTTCAAAATCCTGATATTGATGCAGTAAGCATCTGTACATGGAATAATTCCCATGCACCGATCGCGATTGCAGCGCTCGAAGCAGGCAAGCATGTACTCGTGGAGAAGCCGCTCTGCATGACGGTTGAGGAAGCACTTGCGGTACAAGAAGCACAGAAG
>NZ_JMDX01000068.1:0-25639 GCF_000935845.1 Paenibacillus sp. E194 | reverse complement strand
CTAACGGATTTCCGTTAGCTTTTTGCTGTGCCCACCAATCGATGCAGCATCAAGATTTGATATGCATTGCATATTGCGAGCGGTATGTATACAAACCAGGTAGCCATATTTCCAATATTAAGTGCCGACAGTGTCTCCACTGTGGTGATTGCAATCATGAAGAATAAGGTAGGAATGAGAGCTGTTGCATTTGTCGCTTTCACTTTCCAAAAAGAAACAACTACAGCAAGCACTAGGACAACTATACCCAGCACGATATCCTCGTAGCCCCCTCCACGCACCCCTTCTGGTCTGTTCCCCAGAAGCATGCGCAGGAACATTAGATCGAGTAGTGCAATCACGGTCAATAATACCTGAACATACGGCCATCCCTTCTTGAACAAGCCAATGGCAATATAGTTCAACGTCAGATATGCGAAGAATCCCATCTGCGAATAGACGCTGATCATACATCCGCTCAAGATTAACTGAAGCACATTAAGCAAAATATCCACTGGCCCTCTAAAATTGCCCATTTCTCCTTGAAATACCTGTAATGCGAGGCCAATGACGAGACTGATTGCCCCACCAATACACGTAGTCGTCCAAAATAAATAAGACCATTTTTTCAAATTCATGGTGCTCCACCTCCGCAATGTTCATTATTTTACCAATGTTCTCAGCAAAAAACTATCATTGTCAAACATAATTCATAATTTCCTCCACATACTACGCGTGAGGACATGGACAGAAGGGAGCGAAGCTGTTATGAAGGCACCACTGGGCAAACTTGCGATCGTCAGTTTCGTCGTAATCGTGCTGTTGACCTCTTGCGGCATGGAGCAGCCCACACAAAGCAGTAATCTCGATTATAAAGAAGTTAAAACGATGGTTGTCGATATTTTAAAGACAGAGGAAGCGCAGAAAGCGATCCAATCCGGTCCATCTGGCGGAGGCGGCATGCAAGCCCAATCATTAAATATGCAGCAGCAGGAGCAGATCCGGACAGCAGTTAAGGATACACTTGTATCACCCGATTATGAGAAAGTCCTCGATAAAGTAATGAAAGATCCGAAGTTTGCCGGGGAATTCGCCAAAGCGGTAAGCAAGGAAAATAAACAAATCCTGAAAACGTTAATGAAAGACCCAGAATATCAGAAGGACTTTGGTGACATTGTTAAATCTCCAGACATGATGAAGTCTTACTTGGATATGATGAAGACACCAGAGTATCGCAAACAGCTACAGACTGTAATGAAAGATGCTTTGAATAGCCCTATATTTAAGCTTGAAATCATGGACTTATTAGGGAAGGTCGTTAAAGAAGAATTGCAGCCGAAGGAAAAAGAAAAAGAAAAGGAAGGAAAGAAAAAAGGTGGGGAAAAGGAAAAGCAAGGCGGTGAGGGTGAAGGTGGATCGGAAGAAGAAGGCGGTAGTGGAGAAGGATAATAGCCCACTCTTTCCCCCTCTATTTCTCACATACGGAGAGGCACTCATGATGAGGCCTCTCCGACATTGTTAGGCTTGCACAACTTGCATCTTCGCATCAACGGCAGCCGCCAACTCATCGAATTGCTTGCCAATTGACGAATCTGCCTTATATACAGAAGGAGCATAATCCGGTTCTGCAGGATGATTGTCTGGAGCACCGAGCGGAAGCTGCGCGAGCAGGTCAACATGAAGCTCATCTGCCAGCTTAGCACCGCCCCCACGTCCAAATACATATTGCTTCTCGCCACAAGAACCGCATTCCAGATAGGACATATTTTCGACGATACCGATAATCTCATGCTTCGTATGAATGGCCATCGTACCTGCTCGAGCCGCTACGAAGGCCGCTGTCGCATGTGGTGTCGTTACGATGATCTCTTGACTGTGCGGTATCATTTGGTGAATATCCAGGGCTACATCCCCCGTACCTGGAGGCAAGTCAAGAAGCATGTAATCAAGCTCCCCCCACTGCACTTCTTGGAAGAAGTTCCGCAGCATCTTGCCAAGCATTGGACCGCGCCATACGACCGGACTATTGTCCTCTACGAAGAAGCCCATGGACATCACCTTCACTCCAAAGCGCTCCTGTGGAATGATAAAGTTGTCTACAACGACAGGGCGGTCCTCAATCCCCATCATGTCAGGTACACTGAATCCGTATATGTCTGCATCTATTAGGCCAACACGTTTGCCGAGACGAGCGAGCGCAACTGCAAGGTTCACGGTCACTGTCGATTTGCCAACTCCACCTTTGCCGCTGGCAATTGCGATGAATTTCACTCCGGATGCCGGATCCAAGATAGCATGCTGTTCTAATACAGCACCATGTCCACGAGGAGCATTCCCTTCTTGTGAATCACGGCCATTACCCGCATGATCGGTTGTTGATTGCCCGCTTTGTACCGCTATTCCAGCTGCACTCAGCTCAGCTTCAGAAGCGATGCGAGTACGCACATATACATTGTGCAGCTCAATTGCTGCTAGACGCCCCTTAATCTGTCCGACTAGCATCTCTCTAGCGGCTGCATCTGCCGCTTGTGGCGCTACGATAGCCGTCAGCTTCACTTCATCTTCCTTAATCATCATATCGCGAATCCAATGAAGGCTTGTCATGTCTTGTCCCGACACTGGCTCCTGCAAGCCCTGCAGTGCTTGCAGCACTTCTTCTTTCGTCGTCATGATGGCACCTCGTCTCCTATGAAGTTCAGATCGGTCACTATGTAACCGTTTCTATTATAGCATAAGGTCATCATTTCCCAGTTTTTTCTCCTGCAATATATCGCAGAATCCCCTTGTAGATCGATGCAGCTAGCTTCCGCTGATATTCTTCATTCGCCAGACTCCGTGACTCTTCTGGGTTCGATAAGAAGCCAGACTCCACCAATACAGCTGGGATCGAAATATGATCCATAAAATAGAGCCTCCGATCTGTAGGCTTGGCCTCCCGATCCGTATTGGCCAGATTCGTACGAATTTCGGCTTGAATCCACTTCGCAAGCTGTTCATTATCCGGATGGCGATTCGTATAGAAAGCCTGTGCTCCACTCCAGCGAGAAGAAGGTACGCTGTTCATATGCAGGCTAATGACAACATCCGCTTTCTTCTCCTCGATATAACCAACACGCTTCTTCAAGTCCTCTGCCTTCCTGCGGGAGTATCCCTTCGTATCCTTATCCGCCAAGTCATAGTCCCCTTCCCGGGTCATGACCACAATAGCGCCTGCTTGCTGCAAATAATCACGAAGAAGAAGTGCAATCGTTAGATTGATGTCCTTCTCTATTAACCCCTCGCGACCAACAGCCCCTCCGTCTACTCCACCATGCCCTGCGTCGATGGCAATCACTCTGCCCGATAGAGGAATGGACCAATAGGTCCATGTCTTCGATACCGGCATCTCCATCGTCATCACAACAACGACTAGAAGCAGCAAGCATAAGCTTATCAACCAGCGACGGACATTTCGCAGTGGTATCCATAAGATTGACGTATGTCTTCGCTTCTGACGGCTCTGTTCCCAATTTACCTTTTTCACAAAAAAAGCCCACCTCCGCTCCATAAAGACTTCTAATCATCTATATGGGACGAGGTGGACAAATATACGTTAACGATCCACAGGTTCCTCTATATTCAATTATTTATGGGCAGTTGTTGAATGTGCCATACCTTCAATCAGGATGCGTGCCACCTCAGGTCTTGAGAATTCAAGAGGTGGACATGTACCATCACGTAATAACGCACGTACCTTCGTTCCGGATAAGGTCAAATGATGAGTCGCATCATGAGGACAGGTCTTGCTGGAGGCCATACCTCCACATGTCTTACAGTAGAAGCTGTGTTCGAAGAATAACGGCTGAATCCCTAATTCTTCGAGCTCGAAGGAGCTGAAGATATGCTGCGCGTCATACGTGCCATAATAATCGCCCACACCTGCATGATCTCGGCCAACAATGAAGTGAGTGCAGCCGTAATTTTTTCTCACAATGGCATGGAATACAGCTTCTCTTGGTCCTGCATAACGCATCGCAGCTGGGAATACCCCAAGAAACACGCGATTCTCTGGATAATAATTCGCCAGTAGCGCTTCATAACTGCGCATGCGCACATCAGCTGGGACGTCATCAGACTTCGTTTCCCCTACAAGCGGATTTAGAAATAGAGCATCTACAATCTCCATCGCACTCTTTTGGATGTACTCATGAGCACGATGCACCGGATTGCGTGTTTGGAAACCAACAACAGTTCTCCATCCTCTGTCCGAAAACAATTGACGCGTCTCCACCGGATCAAAATAATATTGAGAAAATTGCTCTGGCTGCCTGCGCCCCAATACAGATACTTTGCCTCCCACATATGTAGAAGGACGCTTTAGCAGCTTCTCCACTCCTGGATGTGCTGTATCCATCGTTCTGTACACTTGCTCTGCTTCATGCAGTAAATCAGCCTGGTATATGCTCTCTATTTCGATAACACCATACAGTTCCCCGTCTTCTTCCCCAACAAGCGCAGCTGGGCTTCCTATGCTGAGCTTCTTAGCTGCCTCATCCGAGACTGCCAGTGTAATAGGTAAGCTCCATACGGTTCCATTCGCCAATCTCATCTGATCTACAACACATTTGTAGTCATCTTCATTCATAAAGCCTTCAAGGGGAGAAAAAGCACCTACCCCTATCATTTCTACATCCGATAATGTACGTGCATCGAGCGATATGCGCGGCAGAGCTGCCGCTTCATTACGCTTCAGCTCCTTCTCGTCTTCTGAAACCAATCGATTGATCAGTGTACCTCCGTGAGGCTCAATTGTTGACATCTTCTTAGCACCTCTCCTCTGCATGTGGCAATAGTACCATTCTTTATTAGTAAATCAAATGGTACCCATGCACTTATTACTTGTGAAGCCCACATTCTATTTTCGCTGATCCTGACCAACGTCCAGCCCTTGGATCTTCACCTGCTTGAACGGCGCGCGTACAATAGGAGCATCCTATACTGGGATATCCTTGGTCATGTAGGGGGTTATAAATGATATCATTTGTACGGATATAGTTCCATACATCTTCTGATGTCCAAGCAGCTAATGGATTGAATTTGATGAGGCCGAATTTCGAGTCGTATTCTACTTTTCGTGTATTGGCTCGTGTTGGGGCTTGATCTCTTCGAATACCGGTAATCCATGCATCATATTTGCTTAGAATGCCTGTGAGTGGTTCGACTTTACGCAGATTGCAGCATTGGTTGGGATTGCTAAGCCACAATTCTTCACCGTATGTCTCGGATTGCTCTTCAGGGGTAAGTTGCGGGGTGACGCGTACAAAGTTTAAACTGTAACGCTCCGTAATGCGATCTCTTGTCTCGTATGTTTCTTGAAAGTGAAAATCCGTATCCAGATAAAAAATATCGGTCGAAGGACTGATCCGCTGCAGCATGTCTACAAGCACAACATCCTCGGCACCAAAGCTACAAGCAAACGTAATATTCGGGAACGCCTTAACAGCCCAAGCTATTACCTCTTCCGCATTGGACTGCTCAAATTGCACCGCCTTATCTTGTACAAGAGCCTCTTTCTCCAATAAATTCATTTTCGCATCCTCCACATACTCACCTTTTATTCCTAGTATTTTGGTATGTTTTGTATAATTAATAATTATAGATCGTTTCTTTGCTTTGTCAATTCGAAATTGCAAAGAGATAGACATATGATTACAGCCTATTCCGGCTAAATGTCCTAGGTGCGGAAAAAGTGGGGTGCATGCAGATACCAGAGAAGGTCTTAACATACAAAAAAGCCCTCCTTGGCCAAGGGCCAAGAGAGGGCTGTATGTTCGGTAATCCAATCTTAACGTTTGGAGAACTGAGGTGCGCGACGAGCTGCTTTAAGACCGTATTTTTTACGCTCTTTCATACGAGGGTCGCGAGTCAAGAATCCTGCTTTTTTCAAAGCTGGACGAAGCTCAGGGTCAGCCTTGAGCAATGCACGGGAAATGCCGTGACGGATTGCGCCTGCTTGACCGGAGATACCCCCGCCATGAGCCAATACCAACACGTCGTATTTACCGAGTGTTTCTGTAAGGTTCAATGGTTGCTTCACGATAAGCTTCAATGTTTCCAAACCAAAGTATTCATTAAGGTCACGTTTGTTGATCACGATGCGGCCTTCACCTGGTACAAGGCGAACACGCGCTACGGAATGCTTACGACGACCTGTCCCATAGTATTGTACTTGTGCCATGAAACTGTCCTCCCTTTATTTATTATCCGCGAAGTTCGTAAACTTCAGGTTGTTGTGCTTGATGTGGATGCTCAGCGCCTGCATATGCTTTAACGCGAAGCTTCATTTTGTTACCCATGCGAGTCTTAGGCAACATCCCTTGAACAGCAAGTTCGAGCATACGTTCTGGCTTGTTGTTCAACATTTCTTGAGCCGATGTCACTTTCAAACCGCCTGGATAGTGGGAGTGACGATAGTATTTCTTGTCTGTCAATTTCTTACCTGTCAACACGATTTTCTCAGCGTTGATGATAACAACGAAATCACCGCCGTCAACATGTGGCGTGAAAGTTGGTTTGTGTTTGCCGCGAATAAGTGCAGCTGCTTCGCTCGCCAAGCGGCCAAGTGTCTTGCCTTCAGCGTCGATAATGAACCATTTGCGTTCAACGTCAGCTGGCTTCGCCATGTAAGTGGTACGCATGAAATATCCTCCTTAATAACATTCGTTCCTGTCTAGCTTGTGTATATTCATTCAATCGTTGATTTTCATTTCAAGAACTGCAATCTGCAATGTGATTTCTTTGGGGGGCTGTGGGATAGCCTAAAGAAACACAAATGTTATTTTACAATAGATTAGTGCATATTGCAAGAAAATATTTCGATTCACTCGGATACGTTGTTTATGGACTCAAGGCGCTCTTCGCCACCGTATTCCACGCTCCACAGCATCAATCCATGCGGAACCGCCAATGGACCTGCCACCTGTCGATTCTTCGCTTCCAAGATGCATGGGATGTCATGCGGTGCAAGCTTACCCTGGCCCACCCGTATCAGTGTGCCTGCAATGATGCGAACCATATTGTATAAGAAACCATTGCCTGTCACTACGATATGAATTCGACCGCGGCCCTCTTCCCCCGTCACGCTCGGTTCATATTCAATGTGGGCGTCATAGATCGTACGGACATTACTTACCTTCGTCGACTTCGGAGAAGTAAACGAAGTAAAGTCATGTTCCCCTATTATATGAGTAATGGCTTCTTTCATTGCACGGACATCCAGAGGCTTCGGGTAAAAGAACTCGGTTAACCTCCGGAATACATCCGGCTTCCGCTCTGCAATGATGGAGTAGCGGTATGTCTTCCGCTTCGACGAGTAACGAGAATGGAATGACAATGGCGCCTCCCACGTCTCACGGATGACAATGTCATCCGGCAAACGCGAATTGATCGCAATCGTCCACCGGTCAATCGGAATCGCCGATTCGGTCATGAAGTGAAATACTTGGCCGTAAGCATGCACCCCTGCATCTGTCCGACCCGAAGCATGAATGCTTATGGATTCATTCGTCAGCATCTTGATAGCTTGCTCAATACGACCCTGTACCGTGTCTTCATTCGGCTGTATCTGAAAACCGCTGTAAGCTGTTCCATCGTAACTTACAAGCATTCCTACGTTACGCATGAAGACTCCTTTCATTCACTGCTCTGTGAACAAGCAGTCGCCACTATCTCTATTCGCATAAAGACAGCCGCTGCATTGCGTATTCACGCATTCATTCACCACATGAAATATATAGCATATAAATTCATAAGTGGAATCATTGCAAGAGTCATGACAGGAAGCCAACAAAAGTTGGCTCCAATCCTGACACAGTTAAAAAGAAAAGCTCCTCATGGGAGCCTTCTTTTTACGACGCTGTTACACGACGTATTGAACGTATTCTGCAACCGCAATTACACGCGGTCGACCAGTTCCAAATAAACCATAGGCGCGGAGTCGCCACGGCGTGGTCCCAGTTTCAAGATACGTGTGTAGCCACCTGGACGCTCTGCGTAACGTGGTGCAAGCTCCGAGAACAGCTTTTGGATTGCATCTTGTTCACCGTTCAACGTTTCGCGACGAACGAATGCTGCCACCTGACGGCGAGCATGCAAGTCACCGCGCTTCGCCAACGTGATCAATTTCTCAGCGATGGAACGAACTTCTTTCGCTTTCGCTTCAGTTGTTTGGATGCGCTCATATAAGAACAAGTCAGTAACCATGTCGCGGAACAAAGCTTTACGCGCGCTAGAGTCACGACCCAACTTTTGGTATGCCATTGCTATTTCCCCTCCTTCTATGCCAAGTCCCGTTTAGTCTTCCATGCGTAAGCCCAATCCGAGTTCTTCGAGCTTCTCTTGAACTTCTTCCAAAGATTTGCGGCCCAAGTTGCGAACCTTCATCATATCTTCTTCAGTCTTCGTAATCAGCTCTTGAACCGTATTGATGCCGGCACGTTTCAAGCAGTTATAGGAACGAACGGAGAGATCCAGCTCTTCGATAGTCATCTCAAGAACTTTCTCTTTCTTATCTTCCTCTTTTTCAACCATGATTTCCGCGTCTTTCGCTTCGTCAGTCAGTCCAACGAAGAGCATCAGATGCTCTGTAAGGATCTTCGCGCCGAGGCTAACCGCTTCTTCCGGTCGAATGCTTCCATCACTCCATACTTCAAGCATCAGCTTGTCGTAGTTCGTTACTTGACCAACACGAGTGTTCTCTACTGTGTAGTTTACACGCGAGATTGGTGTGTAGATCGAATCAACTGGAATTACGCCGATAGGCTGATCTTCCCGTTTGTTGCGATCTGCTTGTACGTAACCACGTCCACGATTCGCATAGATGCGCATATGGAGTCTGGAACCTTGTGATAATGTCGCAATGCGGAGATCCGGGTTCAAAATTTCCACATCACTATCCGCTCGAATATCGCCAGCCGTTACTACCCCTTCGCCTTCCGCATCGATTTCGAGAATTTTCTCTTCATCGGAGTGGATTTTCAGCGACAAGGCCTTCAAGTTCAAGATAATCTCAGTTACGTCTTCATAGACTCCTGGGATTGTCGAGAACTCGTGCAAGACACCGTCGATTTGAACGGACGTCACTGCTGCACCGGGCAACGAGGAGAGGAGAATACGGCGCAGGGAGTTACCCAGCGTCGTACCGTATCCACGCTCTAACGGTTCTACGACAAATTTGCCGTATGTGCCTTCCTCATTGACTTCCACGGTTTCAATCTTCGGCTTTTCGATCTCAATCACTATATAACCCTCCTTAAAACGTCGCTGGCGTTCATTAACGTCAAACACCTACGGTCGGTCGATTCATGCAGTATGCCTAAACAACCATTCTTCCCAACAGGCGCTAGCTTAATACTACACGCATCGGTGTTGCCGTCATTATACGCGACGACGTTTTGGTGGGCGGCAGCCGTTGTGCGGGATTGGCGTTACGTCTTTGATCATGCTAACTTCCAAACCTGCAGCTTGCAGAGAACGGATGGCAGCTTCACGACCTGCGCCTGGGCCTTTAACCATAACTTCTACCGTCTTCATGCCATGTTCCATAGCAGCTTTTGCTGCGGATTCAGCAGCCATTTGAGCTGCGAATGGCGTAGATTTACGGGAGCCTTTATAGCCCAAACCGCCGGAGCTAGCCCAAGAAATTGCGTTGCCGTGTGGATCCGTGATTGTCACGATCGTGTTGTTGAACGTGGAACGGATATGAGCCACACCAGTCTCAATATTTTTACGGTCACGACGTTTTGTACGTACGACTTTTTTTGGTTTTGCCATTGCTACTTATCCCCCCTTATTACTTCTTCTTGTTCGCTACAGTACGACGAGGGCCTTTACGTGTACGAGCATTTGTTTTCGTGCGTTGTCCACGAACAGGCAATCCACGGCGATGACGGATACCACGATAGCATCCGATTTCAACCAAACGCTTCAAGTTCAGAGAAATCTCACGACGAAGGTCACCTTCAACCTTAACCGTTTTGTCAATCAGCTCACGAATTTTGTTTACCTCATCTTCAGTCAAATCGCGAACGCGAGTATCAGGGTTAACGCCAGCCTCAGCAATTACCTTTTTAGAAGTTGTTTTACCAATACCAAAAATGTATGTCAAGGCGATCTCAACGCGTTTATCCCGTGGCAAGTCTACACCAGCTATACGTGCCATTTACGCTACACCCCCTTCTATTATCCTTGTTTTTGTTTGTGTTTCGGATTTTCACAGATTACCATAACGTTGCCTTTGCGACGAATGACTTTGCATTTCTCGCAAATGGGCTTAACAGAAGGTCTTACCTTCATGCTGAATACCTCCCAGTTTCTCAAGTAGCACGTCAAACCGTCTTCCTGACGCGTGAACGGCCTGCAAGTTCATGCAAGCGCGACTCGGAACGATCCGAGCACTACTTCCGATATGTGATGCGACCTTTACTCAAATCGTATGGCGACAGTTGAACGACCACTTTGTCCCCCGTCAGGATACGGATGAAATGCATCCGCAGCTTTCCGGAAACGTGGGCAAGAATTTGGTGACCATTCTCCAGCTCAACACGGAACGTTGCATTCGGCAACGGTTCAATTACAACACCTTCAACTTCAATTACATCTTCCTTGGCCAACGTCATTCTCCTTTCTCATCAGCATGTGCAGCGGCTTGTTGTTCAGCATACTTCGCTATGACATAACGAAGCTTGCTGTTCGTTACCCGTCCGCTTTCGTGTAAACTATGGACAACTTCATGGCTAATTGCAGGTTGCAATTCGAGATGAAGCAAGTTTTTACGCTTTGGTTGATCAAACTTTCGTTTGTCTCCGTCCGCTATCTTGACGTAGCGCGACTCCTCAATATCAATGATAACCGCATATTTGCTTTCATCACGACCCTGAAGAACCTTGACGAATTGGCCGAGACGCGGAGTGGAATATTCATTCATGCCTCTCACCTACTCAACCAGCTTCGTCAAAATTTCGCATCCGTCCGGCGTTACAGCCACTGTATGCTCGAAATGAGCACACCATGAACTGTCCACCGTCACGACCGTCCAGTTGTCAGTGAGCGTTTTGACGTGACGCCCACCGGCAATGACCATCGGCTCAATCGCGAGCGCCATGCCCGGTTTCAAGCGTGGTCCGCGGTCCGGAATGCCGTAGTTCGGAATTTGCGGTTCTTCATGAAGCGCCGCACCTATTCCGTGTCCGACATATTCCCGTACAACGGAAAAACCTGCATCCTCGATCACGCGTTGAATCGCGTGCGATATCGTGTACAACCGTACATCCGGTTTAACCAGCGCTAAGCCAGCATAAAGTGATTGTTCGGTTACGTCAAGCAGCTGTTGAGCTGCCTCCGTTATCTTCCCAACCCCATATGTCCAGGCAGAGTCACCGTGATATCCGCGGTATTCCGCACCGATGTCGATGCTGATGATGTCGCCTTCGTTTAACTTGCGCTTTCCGGGAATGCCGTGAACGAGTTCTTCGTTCACAGACGCGCAAATGCTGCCGGAAAAACCGTTGTAGCCCTTGAAAGAAGGTGTTGCTCCTTGGCTGCGAATAAACGATTCCGCGATCGAATCAAGCTCGAGAGTGGTAATCCCTGGCTCAATCGTTTTCGCTAAAAGACGATGCGTTTCCGCAACAATTCGCCCAGCTTCCCTCATGAAGCCTAACTCCACTTCGGACTTACAAATGATCATGGTTTAACCCCGCAGTAAAGATACGATTTCTGACGTGACCGTATCAATTTCCTTCTCCCCGTCAACCTGACGCAACAAGCCTTTGTCCTCATAGTATGCGAGCAAAGGTGCCGTTTTGTTGATGTACTCATCAAGACGTGTGCCGACTTTCTCTTCGGAATCATCCGAACGTTGGTACAGCTCGCCTTGACACTTATCACAAACGCCCTCTTGTTTAGGCGGGTTGTAGATGACATGGTACGTCGCGCCGCAAGACTTGCAAATGCGTCGTCCTGTAAGACGCGCCAGCAGTAAATCGCGGTCAACGCTCAGGTTGATGACATGATCAAGACTGCGATTCAGTTCTGCCAAGATGCTATTCAACGCTTCAGCTTGCGCCAATGTGCGCGGGAAACCATCCAGAAGGAACCCTTTCTCGCAATCAGGTTGTGCAAGGCGCTCTCGCACGATGCCTACCGTCACGTCATCTGGAACGAGCAGACCCTGATCAATATACTCTTTAGCCTTCAATCCGATAGGAGTGCCTTCTCCAATTGCTTTGCGGAATGCGTCTCCTGTCGAGATATGAGGAACGCCGAATTGTTCTACGATGCGTTCGGCCTGTGTTCCTTTTCCTGCCCCAGGAGGCCCCATGAATAGAATGTTCATCGAATGTCACTCCCTTTATGGTAAGCACAGGCTTAACTTCGTCGGAAGTGGGGTGCTTCGATGCCATTCGTTAAGCCTCTGCTCTACAAGAACAGCACAATAGGTGCCAATGAGCCTAGATGGTCTCACCAGAACCTATTGCCTATTTATTAATGAAACCTTTGTAATGACGTTTGATCAACTGGCTTTCGATTTGCTTCATTGTGTCAAGCGCAACGCCGACAACGATCAGAATCGAAGTACCGCCAATTTGAACAGATTGCGGCAATCCAGCTAGTGCTCCGAAGAACACTGGCAAGATGGATACGCCAGCGAGGAAGATAGCACCTGCAAGTGTGATACGAGACATAACTCGAGTCAAGTACGATGCTGTAGCTTTCCCCGGACGAATTCCTGGGATATATCCGCCATTCTTTTTCATTTGATCTGCCATTTGTTGTGGATTCAACTGTACGAACGTGTAGAAGAACGTAAACCCGATAATCAGAAGAACATATAAGAACATGCCTAGCGGCTTGTTCAATCCCATATGTTCAATGACCCAACGAGCCCACGGCTTATCCGCCCAGAATTGAGCAATTGTAGCCGGGAACATCAAGAGCGAAGATGCAAAGATGACCGGAATAACGCCTGCACCATTTACTTTAAGCGGAATGTGTGTGTTCTGTCCACCATACATTTTGTTACCCACAACACGTTTAGCGTATTGTACCGGGATTTTACGGTTCCCTTGCTGAATGTAGATAACACCGATCACAATCAGCACGATAACCAATACGATAACGATCATTTTGACGATGTTGAGGAACAATTGTCCACTTGCATCGGCAAATTGACTACGATAAATTTCCCCGATATGAATCGGGATAGCTGCGACGATACCTGCGAAGATCAGAATCGAAATACCGTTGCCGATACCCTTTTCCGTGATTTGTTCACCGATCCACATCAAGAACGCCGTACCAGCAGTCAAGACAATCGCGATTAGGACATAATCTGCAAATGTCGCACCTGGAACCAGCTGCGCACCGTACATGCGATTAAACCCAATCGCCGTACCGAAAGCTTGAATCAATCCCAAAATTACAGTGCCGTAGCGTGTAATTTGGGAAAGCTTACGTTTGCCGACTTCTCCTTCTTTTGCCCATTGAGTAAATTTCGGTACAACATCCATCGACAAAAGCTGCACAATGATTGATGCTGTAATGTACGGAAAAATACCTAACGCAAAGATGGAGAATTTAAACAGTGCACCACCGGAGAACGTGTTCAGCATGCTGAACAACCCCGTATTTTCGTTCACTGTAGCAAAGACCGACGTATCGACGCCAGGAACCGGAATAAAGGACCCGACGCGATAAACGATCAGAACCAAGAGCGTAAATAAAATCTTACGTCTCAAGTCCTCGACTCGCCATATATTCGATACGGTCTTGAACATTAGATCACCTCGGATTTACCGCCGGCAGCCTCGATCTTCTCTACCGCAGATTGAGAGAACTTATTAGCTTTGACCGTCAATTTAACGGACAACTCGCCATTGCCCAATACTTTGATTCCGCTCATTGGGTTGTTCACGATGCCTTGTTCCATCAACAATTCCGGAGTTACTTCCGTACCAGCCTCAAAGCGGTTCAAATCCGTTACGTTAACTACCGCATACTCTTTACGAGTTGGATTTACAAAGCCGCGTTTTGGCAGACGACGGTAAAGTGGGTTTTGTCCACCTTCGAAGCCCGGACGAACACCACCGCCGGAACGGGAATTTTGACCCTTGTGACCACGGCCAGATGTTTTACCGTTTCCTGTCGCGATACCACGGCCTACACGATTACGTGTTTGGCGGGAACCAGGTGCCGGAGAAAGTTCATTCAACTTCATCGTTCGTCGCACCTCCTTTAATATTTATGACTCTAATCTTTTGTATTGTACCATGTAATCTATATCTGATTACAGAAGTCGTATGGTGTTACCCTTACGCTTCGATCTCTTTGACTTCAACCAAGTGTTTAACTTGGTTTACCATTCCGCGGATCGCAACGTTGTCGTTATGAACAACCGTCTGATTCAACTTGCGCAAACCCAAAGTGTTCACCGTTTGGCGATGAGTTTCCGGGCGACCGATCAGACTGCGAACGAGGGTAATTTGCAATTTCGCCATCTTCGTCCCCTCCTTAACCTAACAGTTCTTCAACGGTTTTACCGCGCAATTTAGCTACTTGTTCAGCAGTCTTCAAACGAGACAAACCTTCCAATGTAGCGTTAACCATGTTCATGGAGTTAGAGGAACCAAGCGATTTCGTCAAGATATCGCCTACACCAGCCAACTCAAGAACAGCACGAACTGGACCGCCTGCGATAACCCCAGTACCTTCGGATGCTGGTTTCAAAAGAACTTTACCAGCGCCGAACTGACCAATTACTTGGTGAGGGATTGTCGTGTTAACAAACGGAACATGAATCAGGTTTTTCTTAGCGTCTTCGATACCTTTGCGGATTGCGTCTGGTACTTCGGATGCTTTACCGATTCCAGCGCCTACCCAGCCCTTGCCATCGCCGACAACCACGAGTGCACTAAAGCTAAAGCGACGTCCGCCTTTAACAACTTTAGCAACGCGGTTAATTTGAACAACTTTTTCAGAAAGTTCTAACGTGTTTGGATCAACTCGCAAGTCGTTTACCTCCTTCGAATAAAAATTAGAATTCAAGGCCTGCTTCGCGTGCTGCGTCTGCCAATGCTTGAATACGTCCATGGTACAAGTAACCGCCACGATCGAATACGATTACTTCGTATCCTTGCTCTTTCGCACGTTTTGCGATCAATTCGCCAACTTTGCGAGCGGATTCTACGTTACCACCATTTTTGATATCTTCACGAAGCTCTTTGTCCATAGTCGATGCGGAAGCGACTGTTACGCCTTTCACGTCATCGATAAGTTGAGCGTAAATATGTTTGGAAGAACGGAATACGTTCAAGCGAGGACGTTCCGTTGTACCTTCGATTTTTTTACGGACACGCAGGTGTCTTTTCAACCGAGCTTTGTTCTTATCGCCTTTGGTAATCATCGGATTGTTTCACTCCCTTCAGTTTAACCATTAAGCCGCTAAGGTAAGAGAGCTAGGCAAGATCTTACTTCTTCTTGCCTGCTTTACCTTCTTTGCGAATGATGCGTTCGCCTTCGTACTTGATACCTTTACCTTTGTAAGGTTCAGGCTCACGTACTGCACGAATGTTCGCTGCATAAGCACCAACGCGCTCTTTATCAATGCCTTTAACGATGATTTTCGTTTGAGCAGGCACTTCGAATTCAATACCAGCTTCCGGTGTAATTTCAACCGGATGGGAGTAACCAACGTTCAAGACAAGCTTGTCGCCGGATTTGTTTGCACGGTAACCTACACCGACCAACTCAAGGGTTTTGGAGAAACCATCAGTTACTCCGCTAACCATGTTGTTGATTACGCTGCGTGTTGTACCGTGCAACGAACGATGAAGTTTATTTTCAGAAGGACGCTCTACGGAAATGACGTTCTCTTCTACAGACACTTTCATGTCTTTGTGAAGTTCACGAGTCAAAGTTCCTTTCGGTCCTTTTACTGTAATAACTTGATTTTCCAAAGTGACAGTTACGCCACCTGGTACCTCAATTGGTTTGCGACCAATACGGGACATGTTGTTGCACCTCCAATCTTATGCGAATGGTTTACCAAACGTAGCAGATTACCTCGCCGCCGGATTTGGACTGGCGAGCTTCTTTGTCAGTCATGACGCCCTTGGACGTCGAGATGATTGCGATACCGAGACCGCCGAGTACGCGAGGAACCTCATTAGCCTTCGTGTACACGCGCAGTCCTGGTTTACTGATGCGCTTCAAGCCTGTGATAACACGCTCGTTGTTTGCACCGTACTTCAGGAACACGCGAATGATCCCTTGTTTGTTGTCATCGATATATTCAGCGTCACGGATAAAGCCTTCACGCTTCAAGATTTCTGCGATTTGCTTCTTCATAGTAGAAGCAGGCATTTCCACCGTTTCATGACGCACTGTATTAGCATTGCGAATGCGTGTAAGCATATCTGCAATCGGATCGGACATAACCATTAGTGTAAACCTCCTTCCCGCAACAGGGTTGATTACCAGCTTGCTTTTTTAACGCCAGGAATCTGGCCTTTATATGCCAATTCGCGGAAACAAATCCGGCAAATTTTGAACTTACGTAATACGGAATGCGGACGTCCGCAGCGCTCACAGCGCGTATATGCCCGTACTTCAAACTTCGGTTTGCGTTGTTGCTTGATTTTCATCGAAGTTTTTGCCACGTGAGTTGACACCTCCTAGAGATTTGTGTCGATGGATTCAGAACTGATTACATCAGTCCGTATCTCAAACGGAACCGACCTTTATAACGAATTACTTCGTGAAAGGCATGCCGAGTTGCGTCAACAATTCGCGGGATTCTTCGTCCGTCTTCGCTGTTGTAACGATGACGATATCCATACCACGAACCTTGTCAATTTTATCATACTCGATTTCAGGGAAGATAATTTGCTCCTTCAAACCGAGTGTGTAGTTGCCGCGGCCGTCAAACGCTTTATTCGAGATACCGCGGAAGTCGCGGACACGAGGAAGCGTGACATTGAACAATTTGTCCAAGAAGTGATACATGCGCTCACCGCGCAATGTGACTTTCACACCAATCGGCATTCCCTCACGAAGTTTAAAGCCTGCGATAGACTTCTTCGCGCGAGTGATTACTGGCTTTTGACCAGCGATTAGTTGCAATTCAGCTACTGCAGTATCCAAAACTTTGGAGTTTTGAACAGCCTCACCCATACCAATGTTGATGACGACTTTCTCCACTTTTGGTGCTTGCATTACTGATGTATAGTTGAACTTCTGCACTAGCGCAGGAGTAATTTCGTTCAAATAACGTTCTTTCAAACGAGCTGCCATGTAGAATGGACCTCCTTTCCGAAGCGATTAGTCGATAATTTCGCCGGAGCGTTTAGCTACGCGCACTTTTTTACCGTTTTCCACTTTGTAACCGATGCGCGTTACTTTACCCGACTTTGGATCCACGTGCATAACGTTAGATGCATGAATTGCTGCTTCTTGCTCAACGATACCGCCTTGTGGGTTCTTAGCGTTAGGCTTCTGATGCTTCTTCACCATGTTTACGCCTTCCACAATAACGCGGTTTTCACGAGGGAATGCTGCAATAACACGGCCTTTTTTGCCTTTATCTTTACCCGTGATCACGATGACAGTGTCATCTTTTTTCACGTGCAATTTGTTGTTATGCGACTCGAGAATTTTTTTCAATCGTGGCATGTGTCACACCTCCTGAGTCTTGCCTGGCGGGCAAGTTGATTAGATAACTTCCGGTGCCAGGGAAACGATTTTCATGAAGTCTTTTTCGCGAAGTTCGCGAGCGACAGGTCCGAAAATACGAGTCCCACGTGGGCCCTTATCTTCTTTCACGATAACCGCTGCGTTTTCGTCAAATGCGATGTAAGAACCGTCTTTACGGCGTACAGAACGCTTCGTACGAACGATAACCGCTTTGACTACGTCACCCTTTTTGACAACGCCGCCTGGTGTTGCTTGTTTGACGGAGCATACGATCAAGTCACCGATGTGAGCTGATTTACGGCCAGTACCGCCCAACACGCGAATACACATCAGTTCTTTCGCACCAGAGTTGTCTGCTACATTTAAACGTGAAAATGCTTGAATCATTCGAATGTCCTCCTTTCGGTGAAACTATCCGTTCATTAAACGATAACTGCTTTCTCAACGATTTCAGCGAGTCTCCAGCGCTTGTCTTTCGACAACGGACGCGTCTCCATGATTTTTACAGTATCGCCAATTTTGGCTTCGTTATTTTCGTCATGCGCTTTGAACTTCTTCGTATATTTGATGCGTTTGTGATACAAATCATGCTTCTTGTATGTCTCAACCGCTACTACGATTGTTTTGTCCATTTTATCGCTGACAACTTTACCAATTTGCACTTTACGAGCGTTACGTACTTCACTCATTAGTGTTCTGCCTCCTTCCTGGATACAGGATGTCTATTTTTCCGAAACTGACATCTTGGTGTATTAGCTAGTAATACCAAGTTCTCTTTCACGCAGAATCGTATGTGCACGAGCAATCGCTTTACGCACATCACGAATGCGAGTTGGGTTGTCAAGCTGTCCGGTAGCCAATTGGAAACGGAGGTTGAAAAGTTCTTCCTTGAATCCGGCAATCTTTTGTTCGATTTCAGCAGTGGTCAAGTTGCGGAATTCACTAGCTTTCATTTGCTTCACCACCCATTTCTTCACGTTTCACAAACTTAGTCTTGATAGGCAGTTTGTGAGCAGCAAGGCGCATAGCTTCGCGAGCTACCTCTTCAGGTACACCGGAAAGTTCGAACATTACTTTACCAGGCTTAACTACAGCAACCCACTTCTCAACGTTACCTTTACCGCTACCCATACGAACCTCAAGCGGCTTAGCCGTTACTGGTTTGTCCGGGAAGATTTTGATCCATACTTTACCGCCACGTTTGATATAACGAGTCATCGCAATACGAGCAGCCTCGATTTGACGATTCGTAATCCATGTAGGCTCCAATGCTTGCAACCCGTATTCACCGAAGTGAACTGTCGTGCCACCTTTAGCTTGACCCTTCATGCGTCCTTTTTGCTGCTTCCGGTGTTTTACACGTTTAGGTACCAACATGATTAGTTGCCTCCTTCCTCAACAGCCTTTTTCTTAGCCGTAGGAAGTACCTCTCCACGATAGATCCATACTTTTACGCCGATACGGCCGTAAGTTGTATGAGCTTCAGCTGTGCCGTAGTCGATGTCGGCGCGAAGCGTATGAAGTGGCACTGTCCCTTCGCTGTAACCTTCTGTACGAGCGATTTCAGCACCGCCCAAACGACCGCTAACTTGCGTCTTAATCCCTTTCGCACCAGAGCGCATGGAACGTTGAATTGACTGTTTCAAAGCGCGGCGGAAAGAAACGCGGCGTTCCAGTTGTTGTGCAATGCTCTCTGCAACGAGAGTTGCGTCCAAATCTGGAGTTTTGATTTCCGAAATGTTGATGTGTACTTTTTTGCCGTTAGCAATTTTCGTTACTTCACGACGAAGTGCTTCAACTTCGGAACCGCCCTTACCGATTACCATACCCGGTTTCGCAGTGTGGATTGTAACGTTTACGCGGTTAGCTGCACGTTCAATCTCAATGCGGGATACGGCGGATTCTTTCAATTTATTCTTAAGGAATTCACGAATCTTCACGTCTTCGATGAGCAATGTACCGAAATCTTTTTCGGCATACCACTTGGATTCCCAATCGCGGATAACGCCCACTCGAAGTCCGACTGGATTTACCTTTTGACCCACACGTTGTCCCTCCTTATTTTTCAGATACTACAAGCGTGATGTGGCTTGTTCTTTTGTTAATGCGGCTCGCACGTCCCATAGCGCGTGGACGGAAACGTTTCATCGTTGGTCCTTGGTTTACGAAGACTTCCGAAATAACGAGACTATTAACGTCCATTTGATGGTTGTGTTCTGCATTGGCAATTGCAGAGTTCAACAATTTTTCAACCACTGGCGAAGCTGACTTCGGCGTGTGGCGCAAAATTGCGATTGCTTCGCCCACTTGTTTGCCGCGGATCAAGTCAATAACCAGCTTAACCTTGCGTGGGGCGATGCGAATGTTATTCGCATGTGCTTTTGCTTGCATGGAAGTACCTCCCCTCGAATGCTATATCAATAATTAGCGTTTGCCTGTTTTTCTGTCATCGTCATGACCTTTGTACGTACGTGTTGGTGCGAATTCGCCAAGCTTATGCCCAACCATATCTTCCGTTACGTATACTGGTACATGTTTACGTCCGTCATATACCCCGAACGTATGACCGATAAATTGAGGGAAAATTGTAGAACGACGGGACCAAGTCTTGATAACAACTTTCTTGCTTGTATCGTTCAATCCTTCAACTTTCTTCATCAGGTGACCATCAACGAATGGTCCTTTTTTCAAACTGCGACCCATATATGAATCCTCCCTTCGACAGAACTGATTCGTTTGTGATTACGCTGCTGCGCAATCAAATGGAAACATATTATTTCGTGCGACGACGAACGATATATTTATCGGAATGTTTACCTTTTTTACGCGTTTTGTAACCAAGTGTCGGTTTGCCCCATGGAGACATAGGAGACTTA
The DNA here is from genome assembly GCF_000935845.1 of Paenibacillus sp. E194. Taxonomy (NCBI): domain Bacteria; kingdom Bacillati; phylum Bacillota; class Bacilli; order Caryophanales; family Paenibacillaceae; genus Paenibacillus; species Paenibacillus sp. E194. The sequence continues at coordinate 5,057 of NZ_JMDX01000068.1, read as the reverse complement.
CGACCGATTGGAGCTTTACCTTCACCACCACCGTGAGGGTGATCAACCGGGTTCATTACCACACCACGAACGACTGGACGTTTGCCCAACCAGCGGTTACGGCCTGCTTTACCGATTTTGATAAGCTCATGGTCACCGTTACCTACGGAACCGATTGTAGCACGGCACACTTTCAACAATTTACGAACTTCGCCAGAAGACAAACGTACTGTTACGTACTTCTCTTCTTTACCAAGCAATTGAGCTTCCGTACCAGCGGCGCGAACCAACTGACCACCCTTACCTGGTTGCAATTCGATGTTGTGGATAACTGTACCTACTGGAATGTTTTCCATTGGCAATGCGTTACCGATCTTGATGTCTGCGCCGGTACCGGACTCGATAACGTCGCCTACTTTCAATCCTTTAGGAGCGATGATATAACGCTTTTCACCATCAGCATAGTTGATCAACGCAATGTTGGAAGTACGGTTTGGATCGTACTCAATTGTAGCAACGCGGCCTGGAATGCCATCCTTGTTACGTTTGAAATCGATGATACGGTATTTACGTTTGTGTCCACCACCGTGGTGACGAACCGTAATTTTACCTTGGTTGTTGCGGCCCGCAGTTTTGCTCAAAGGCGCCAGCAACGATTTCTCCGGTACATTCGTAGTAATTTCTTCGAACGTGGACACGCTCATATTACGACGAGCCGGGGATGTCGGTTTGTACTTTTTGATAGGCACTTGTTTTCCCTCCTTACTTCAGAAGTCTATATTAAACCGTCTCGAAGAACTCGAGTGGCTTGCTGTCTTTTGCCAAAGTGACAAACGCTTTTTTCCATTCGGAAGTGTAGCCGGAGTGACGGCCATAGCGTTTTGGCTTAGCAGGCATACGAAGCGTGTTCACGTTCGCTACCTTCACTTTGAAGATTTGCTCTACAGCCAATTTGATTTCAGTCTTGTTAGCACGCATATCAACTTCGAATACGTATTTCAAGTCATTCATCATGTCTGCTGTACGCTCAGTAATAACCGGACGCTTAATGATATCGCGAGGGTCTTTCATTATGCGAACACCTCCTCTACCTTCTGAACCGCATCCTTCGTGATGATGAGCTTCTCATGGCGAAGAACATCATATACGTTAACACCATCAGCTGCAACAAGCTTCACAGAAGGGATGTTGCGAGCGGAAAGTGCTACGTTGTCGTTGTACTCAGGAAGCACGACAAGCGCTTTGCGATCCACTTTTAGGTTGTTCAATACTGCCGCAAATTCCTTCGTTTTCGGCGTGTTCAAAGCAAGGCTATCAATTACGATAATTTGCTCTGCCAACACTTTCGAAGACAATGCGGATTTAATCGCCAAACGACGAACTTTCTTAGGAAGCTTGTAAGCATAGCTACGTGGTGTCGGTCCAAATACTGTACCGCCGCCAACCCATTGTGGCGAACGAATGGAACCTTGACGCGCACGACCTGTGCCTTTTTGTTTCCATGGTTTACGACCGCCGCCGCGAACTTCGGAACGGCCTTTAACTTTATGAGTACCTTGACGCATAGATGCAAGCTGCATCACAACTGCATCATGAAGTACGTGTTTGTTTGGTTCAATGCCGAATACGCTGTCGGACAATTCGATCTCGCCAACTTGCGCACCGCTCATGTTGTAAACTGCTACTTTAGGCATAATGTGCTCCTCCTTTCCTCACCAATTACTTTTTAATTGCAGATTTAACGTTAACGAAGCTGTTTTTAGGGCCTGGAATAGAACCTTTTACGAGGATAACATTGCGTTCTGCATCCACTTTAACAACTTCAAGATTTTGAATTGTTACTGTGTCAGTACCCATGTGACCTGGAAGGCGTTTGCCTTTCGGTACGCGGTTCGCTTGAATGGAACCCATGGAACCTGGTCCACGATGGTAACGGGAACCGTGAGACATAGGACCCGTGCTTTGTCCCCAACGCTTAATTACGCCGGCAAAGCCTTTACCTTTCGAGATACCTGTAACGTCAACGAATTCTCCCTCAGCGAACAAATCAGCCTTCAATTCTTGGCCAACTTCATATTGAGAAAGATCCACACCACGAAGTTCCTTAACGTAGCGCTTAGGTGTTGCGTTAGCTTTTTTCGCGTGACCGATTTCTGGTTTCGTAGCACGCTTTTCTTTCTTATCAGCGTAGCCGATTTGAATAGCTTCGTAGCCATCGTTCTCAACGTCTTTCTTTTGAAGAACGACGCAAGGACCAGCTTCGATAACAGTTACCGGCAGTACATTACCTTCAGCGGTAAATACTTGAGTCATGCCGAGCTTTTTACCTAAGATACCTTTCATGTTGACACCTCTTTTCTTTCCTTAGTCCGTTCATAGTGAAGTAGAAACGGCTTCGCTATCCACATGTGGATAACCGTTTCAACTGTCTTACAATTTGATTTCGATATCTACACCGGACGGCAAGTCCAAGCGCATCAGCGCGTCCACCGTTTGCGGCGTTGGATTCACGATGTCGATAAGGCGCTTATGAGTGCGCATTTCGAACTGCTCGCGGGAATCCTTATACTTGTGCACCGCACGAAGAATCGTAATGATTTGCTTCTCCGTTGGCAACGGGATTGGACCGGATACTCCAGCACCGGAACGTTTAGCCGTTTCAACGATTTTCTCAGCGGATTGGTCAAGAATTCTGTGATCGTATGCTTTCAAGCGGATACGAATTTTTTGCTTTGCCATTTTAGTCCCTCCTTTTATCGCCCAATTTTGCATCGGACATACTCCGTGAAAATTTTCCTAACACATCGCCATGGCAAAGGGGCCGGGTGTGTCGGTAACCTCTCACTTCATCGCAACGTCGACGAACAACATTCACTATTATATATAAATGTCCCGACTATTGCAAGTTTTTTTCGTAACTCTTTTTGACGATGCTTGCGGACAGCCAGGACACTACATAAATCGATTCTATTAGGCACTTGTTAGAGTCTATCACAGTTTATATATATAATAAAAGTTGAAGGTTCTGGATGTTGTTCCAGCCTCCGTAAGCTACCCGAGTTACTTCGCTCTCCATACTGTGCCGTCGGAGTAGCGAACAGAAGTAATCTTCGCATTTATTTTCATCGTATTATCGTGGAAATACATCTTCCAAGTAAACACGCTACTTCCTCCCCAGTCAAGATTAAAGTCTTGCGCAATGCCCTTCAAGGAAGACTCCCCTGATAAACTGTTGCGAACAACTCGATTATATCCATCAAATCCTGTTATCGTTGTTTCAAATGCGATAATCCGCTTTTCAGTCAAATTCCAGACTTTTATGCTTACTTCAGGCGTTCCAATGGAATCATAATCAACCTGAGTAGCGGTAACTTTTAAAGGCTGATACTTATTTTTAATCAATTCATTCTTTAGAATGTTTTTGAGTTTTTTCTCTTCCTTCGATATTTCGTTATTGAGTACTTTAAATTCATTGTCCGTTTGAAACTCAATGTCCCCCGTTCGAGCATTACTTTTACAATATTCAATATCTTGCTCTACATAAGGATTGGTGATTTTCTCATAATCTTGGGTTTCTACATAATAGAGTACAGTTCCAATGTATCCGACCCTCAGCTTCTTATCTTCGCTATACTTATTTCCTGTAATCTCAGCACTCTCACGCACATACGACAATGTCTCAACTTCGTCTGTAAGTACTCCGTTCTTATAAAAATAGTGTTTTAATCCTACCTCATTCAGTTCATGACCGGTTCGATTGTACACTTTGTCATCGGTAAGCCATACGTTCAATTTATTTTGATAATCAAATGTCCCGAGCTTCAAAGCTATCGTCTTACTCTTGGCATCCCAAGTGAGTCCACCGAATAGGGACAAATCACTTAAACGAATTACTTGCGTATTATCAATCTTATAAGAGGTAAGCTTCCGGTTACCTACATACACATCCCTTTGCGTAAATTGAACCTGTTTCTTCTTGTTATACTGTTTCTCAGAAACACCCTTCACTTCCTTGCTTACATTCCGTGTTATGCGTATTGGTGTTGAATTGCCGTTGACTGCTACGTCGAATCCAAATTGAGACAAGTGCTTAACTGGAACCCACATTGCATTCCGGAAGGTATAGCCCGGTATAGACTTTCCATTAATCGTTGCTTTCATCTGTTCTGCAACTGTTTCACCGAGAACATAACCTTCTGATATAAAATTCGATCTTGCCATTACAGTACCGCCCACTGGTGCAAGCAGCATGCTACATGCCATTGCCGCTAATACGATAGGCTTCATCCACTTTTTCATGTTTCTCCTCCTATTCTCTATATACATGTCACGTCCGTTATCTTATCACGCTCTCTTTCCATAACGTAGAAAAAGACTAGCAAAATCGGCTAGTCTTTTCCATTATGGTTTCCTTTTCCACAATAATGTTCCCATTACAAATGCTTCGTCGTTCGGTTGAGCTGCTCTGCAGATGCCGCAACTTCAGCTGTTGCCTCATGGATATGACTGATCATTTGCAGCAAATCGCTCATCTCGCCTTGGATATGCACCATATTCGATGTACTGTGCTCAACATGATCAACAATTTGCTGGAACGCGTTTCCGGCAGCATCTGCTTGTCCTCGCACTGTTCCTACACTCGACTTTACGACTTCAATATTATATACAACTGCATTTGTTGCCAAATTCGAATTGCCGACGAGTTCTTCAATATGAGCCACGGTGTCCTTTGTATGATCAGCCAGCTTGTTCACTTCTTTGGCTACTACGGCAAAGCCTGCACCATGTTCACCTGCACGCGCTGCTTCAATAGATGCATTAAGCGACAGCAGTTTCGTTTGACCTGCAATTTCCTTTACAGCACTAACAATTGTCCTGATCTGAGCAGATGTGTCCTTCAACTGATCAACATGCCCCTTCATCAGCAAAGCATTGTGGTCAATATCCTGAATGCGCTCGATATACGTCCGCATTATTCGCTCCCCCTCATCTGCCTCCAGTTGGGCATGCCTTACAGTAGAAGCTGTATGTTCAATGATATCATTAACACTCTTGCCTCGGTCGACCAGTTGTTCAAT
>NZ_JMDX01000067.1:0-25701 GCF_000935845.1 Paenibacillus sp. E194 | reverse complement strand
TGGACAACTGTTCAGATGCGATGTTGGAGAAAAGAATCTGTCTTAGTATCGTCTGAATAGGAAGCAGATTCTCGTTCGTAATATAGATACTTGCTACGAACCATTCATTCCAGTGCGCAACCGCTGTGAACAGAGACAAGGTAGCAATAACAGGGCCAGACAACGGGAAGACAATACGGAAGAATGTACCCCAGTTACCGCAGCCGTCAATCTTCGCTGACTCTTCCAAGCCTTGCGGCAAGCCTTGGAAGAAGGTGCGGAATATAATCATATTCCATACACTAATAAGTGCCGGAATAATGAACACCCAGAAAGAGTTGAACAAACCAAGTCCACGAATGAGCATATAGCTCGGAATGAGACCGCCTCCAAAATACATGGTAACGATACACATAATCATATAATACTTGCGGCCCATAAGCCCTCGCTTCGACATCCCGTATGCAAAAATAGCCGTCGCTAAGATGGATGCTACCGTTCCAATGACCGTTCGCAAGAGGGCAATCACAAACCCATTCATTAATCGCGAATCTTCGAATACGATTTTATAGTTCTCCAATGTAAACTCGCGCGGCCAAAAAGTAATGCCGCCCTTAGACGTATCCAATCCTTCATTAAACGATATGACAAGTGAATTCCAGAATGGATAAAAGGTCGAAAAGGCCAATAAGGTTAACACTACATATATAAAAACGGTAAAAATGCGGTCTCCTATACTTTCACGCATATTATTTAGTCCTCCTAGTTATGGAATGATTCATTACCATAAGCTATTGCCCGTCTTTCTGGCAATGAAGTTCGCAAATGTAAGCAACGTGACGCTGACAACAGCCTTGAACAGGCCGATTGCCGTTGCATAGGAGTACCTGTAATTATCAATACCGACACGAACTACATATACATCAAGCGAGTCAGATACTTCTCTCAAGGCTGGATTGGAAGCGAGAATGAGAATGTCCTCGAAGCCTGCATTCAGCAGGTTTCCGATTGCAAGAATCATAAAGATGATCACAACTGGCATAATGCAAGGCAGTGTAATGAGAGTCATCTGCTTGAATCGACTCGCACCATCTATCGATGCTGCTTCATACAAATGAGGATCGATCCCTGCAATCGCTGCCAAATATACAATGGAGGCAAACCCTATTTCCTTCCATACATTGGTTGCAACGAGAATCGACCAGAAATATTCTGCCAATGACATGAAGTTAATTGGCTCATCGATAATCCTGAGCTTCTCTAACAGCATATTTATACTGCCATTGTCTACGGACAGTAAGGATGTAACCATGGATCCGATAACTACCCATGATAAGAAGTGAGGTAAGTACGTAACGGTTTGAATGACCCGTTTAAAGGCCATCTTGCGCACTTCATTAAGCATAAGTGCTAAAACAATTGGCGCTGGAAACCCGAAGATAAATTTCATAAAACTGATAATAATCGTATTGCGCATAACAGGTACAAATTCTGGTGAATTAAAAAAATCAATAAAGTGCTTTAATCCTACCCACTCATTGCTGAACAGATTGAAGCCTGCCTTAAGCTTATAATCTTGAAAAGCAATAAGAATGCCATACATAGGGATATAAGAAAATATAAAGATGAGAGCGAGTGCCGGCAGCACCATGAGTTGTATGTCTATTTGCATAAAAAATCGTTTAAATGCGCTTTTCTTATGCTTATCCAGGTTCAGGCCCGGTTCTATCTCTGCTCCCGTGGTTGCCTTCGCCATATGAAAATCCCTCCTTGATTCAATATAACTCTTGCTGAATAAATCTTAACTCCTTCCAGATGTTGTCTTCTTTATTGTAAAAGCAAAGCGCTTTCACGGATATATGACAAACCAACGATTATTGATACTTTGACACGTTCTTTTATAAAAATAACAAAAACTTTTATAGACTTAAGGTATTCAGAAGAAGCGAACCTGCCGCTCCAGCAAAATGAGCTGCGTCCAACACTAGTACTGCTCTAGTTAACTATAAAAAGTGCCCAAAGCATTGGTTTGCTTTGGGCACTTGCGTTATACAATATTCGAATACTAATTAGGATAAATTAATTTTCCACCTTCAGCACTTCAACAGGACGAGTACGACAGCTTCCCTGCAGCACACGCTCGCTCACATTGCCGAAAGCATCTATTGCCTGTACCGCGATGGAGTATTCACAATCTGGCTTCAGCCCTGGTATCTCCAGACGAAGCTGCTCTGGAACCGGATATTTATAAGATTCGGAAAATGCAGCGTAATGTATAACCTCTTCTGGTTCATTGCGATTCTCAACCGTAACGTTGTAGGCATGTACAAGCTCATTATCGGACGCCTGATCGAAGACGATAAGGATAGAATGTGAAGTTGTACACTCCTCTTCTACATGCAATTGTGCGTAATCAGGGAAGCATGGCGCTTCTGTGTCACGATGAATGGTATATGTAAAGGATGAAGTTGACGCCGGCAGCGACACAATCCAAGCGTCTCCAATCTGACGATCATATTCGAAATCAAGCCTATGAATCGCAACGCGATCCTCATATACCTCGACAAGCAAGCCTTGGCTGAACTTCTCGAATCCTAACGGCAAATTCCCTTGAAGCTTGCCATGTTCCACTTCCATATAGCTAAGCGAAGCCGTTCCAACAGAAGTAAAGTCCTCCTGATGAATACTGCGCGGATCCTGAAGCGGATAGTGGGAGTGCCCGGAGAACGTAATAACCTGCGGATATGGCCGCAATGCCTCCATAAGCGGTTCAATATTGTCCTGAATGCCCCAGTCCTCGCTGCCGTACACGGTGTCCTTCAAGTGCTGATGCAGGAAGACGAATATAGGACGCTCTGCTGAATCGGCTGCAGCCACCTGCAGTTGTTCGCGAAGCCATGCAATCTGATCCAATGAGAAGTACCCTGATGTAACCTTATCCTCTGTCGCCATGACAATGAAATGGTAACCCTTAATGACCTGATGAAAATATAAGGACGGCATCTCCGTTTTGGCAAGAAAGCGAGCCTGCGCTTCTTCAATCGGAAGTCCGTTCCAATAGTCGTGATTGCCGATCGTGATGAGCGGTGTCGCTCCTGGCAGCTTATGCTTGCGGAATACTTCCAAATTGCGATCGTATTCCTCCTCAAGTCCATTGTTTGTTAAATCCCCTACAATAACAAACGCATCCTGATGAGGCGCCCTTGCATTCAACTGCAACATCGCTCGTTCGAACTTGGCGACACTACCTTCACCCGAAGGATCAATATGTATGTCACTGATTACCGGAAAGACGAGTGTAGGCTGCATATGTGTTGACATCGATCGTTCATCTCCCTTGTCCTGTACATTCTATTCGATCTGCAATGCATGAAGCATGGATTAATTCACCTCTAGTCTATAACCTTTTTCTAGAGATGACCAGAGTAGAATATTTACTTAATTCGTGTTGTGAAATAGTTATGCTTTCTTAACTCGTCAAAAATACCATATTTCGCTATAATAGAGGTCTACATGAAGCAAGATGCCACCATTGTCCACCTTATCGTGAGGATGTGTAAATGCCTTGTTAGCCATTGAACGCCGAAAACGCATCATGCAGCACCTGTTCCAGGACGGCAGAGTTCTCGTCGCAGAGCTGAGCAAGCAGTTTCGAGTGACGGAAGAAACAGTGCGAAGAGACTTGGATCGTATGGAGAAAGAAGGTCTCCTGCTAAGAACACATGGGGGAGCATTTTTAGCAGAGACATCCGTAAGCTCTGACGTCCCTGTATGGGTGCGCGAGGACTGCTATTTGTCTGAAAAGAAGTGGATCGGAACAAAGTGCGCTAGGCTTATCCAACATGGGGATACGATTATGCTTGATTCGAGTACAACTTCACTCCATATCGCCAAAATAATAAAAGCGCGCAAGCAATTGACTGTAATCACAAATTCACTAAATGTCATCATGGAACTATCAGATGCTGAACATATTAAATTAATTTGTACCGGTGGTACTCTTCGCCGCCGATCACTGTCCTATTCTGGACACGCTGCTGCCAACGCCCTCGCCCGATATACTGCCGACAAAGCCTTCCTCTCGTGCTCCGGTATCGATCTTACACACGGCGTAACTGACGCCAATGAAGAAGAAGCTGAAATACGCAAGATTATGCTGCATCATGCGAAGCAGAGTATATTAGTCGCAGATATAACGAAGTGCGAGAAAATAGGGCTTGTCAAAATTGCTGAATTGTCCAGCTTCCATACGCTGGTTACCAATTGTCCGCTGCCATTGCAATGGAGAGAGGGACTGGCGGCACAATCCATTATTCTCGATGATCAGTGCGATCCGAATAAGCAATATGCCGCGACGGCTCGATGCAGTATGAACAGTTGAATGAAAACAATAATTGATGATTACTCCCTAATTGGAGACCTCATCAATCCGCTTCCTGCTCGTTCTTGAACTTTTCTACCAAAATATCGCGTATCGTAATTGCTGCGGGGGATAATTCATCCCCCTGCTTCCATACAAGCCCATGGATTAGAGTTGGTACTTGTAGCGGAAGATAGCCAAGCGCTTCCTGCTCGATCTCCTCCTTTACCGTTCGATAAGGCAATAACGCCATGCCCATTCCCACCTTGATTGTCTGCTTCATCATCTCTAAGCTATGAAAGGTACTATATTGACTAGGCTTGATCCCGCTCTCTTGGAGAAGTTGAGATGCTACTGCTTGATAGACGCATTGCGAGCCAAATCCAATGACTCGAACATCATCCAGTGCTTCCCAGCCTTCCTCTTCCCAGCGGAGCTGCATCGACATAGGAACGACCCACACCATCCGCACATTAACAAGCGGCAGGAAGTCAACACCGCCCATTTGCGGCCGACCGGCCACAATTCCAAGCTCACATTCCCCTTGAAGTACTCGCTGGCATGTATCCTCCATAAATCCCGGAAGCAGGTGAAGCTTGATTCGCGGATACTTAAGGAAAATTGCTGTTAACAAGTCCGTCATTCGCGTCGTGCAAAAGGATTCCAACACACTTAATGTGACTGTTCCCTCTATCGATTGTCCTGACGGAAGCTCTTGGGTCAGCTCTCTGCCCAGCAGACTCCATTTCTCACTATAACGCAGGAAGATAGCCCCGGCCTCGGTCAGTTCTACACCACGCGGCAAGCGATGGAACAATGTTTGTCCAACCGTCTTCTCCACCATCTTTACATGTGAGGTAATTGTTGATTGCACGTATCCTAATTGCTCGGCCGCACGGCTAATGCTCTTCGTGTGGGCGACCACCCGTACGGTTTCGACTTGCTTCCCATCTAATAGCTCAAACATCCCTCTTCCCCCTTCATGAAACAGCTTCATACAATTCATGCACTTATCTAAGCGTGAATGATACTTCTCTCATCCCGTGATCGATGCCACATAATACAGCCCTCATACCGTAACGTGAACAATACATCTCACATCGATAAGAATTTGATATCGAAAAATGAAATATGAGATATCATAATTATTCGTATTACAAATACCAAATCACATTATACAATATATTTCAAGCACCGGTGCAATCAATCCGAGACACGAACTCATTACTTAGAAAGGAAACTATAGGATGAACAATTCTAACGTAACACAGAAAATGCTTGAAATTGGCCGAAAACGTCCATCACTACAATATGTAAAAACATCGCTACTCGCAGGTACAGGAGGGGGACTTGCTATCCTGATACTAGCACTCCTTGAAGGCTGGTTGTCGTCCCCATTTTTGATGGCTCCTTTTGGAGCGTCATGTGTTATTTTGTTTGCTCTGCCAGACAGTCCATTGGCACAGCCGCGCAATGTAATAGGAGGTCATCTCATCAGTTCACTGGTCGGGCTGACCATTAGCTCCTGTGTTGGCGTGCATGTCTGGAGCCTCGCGCTAGCCGTCGGTCTGTCCATCGTCTTCATGCAATGGACCAGAACCATTCATCCACCTGCGGGCGCCGATCCACTGCTTATTATGATGACAGGCGCCCCTTGGACTTACCTGTTGTTTCCGGTCGGGATAGGAGCCGTTGTCTTAGTACTGGCGGCGTGGACATATCATCGCACACAGGGAAATCAATATCCTAAGCATTGGTTCACCTCATAATGTTGTAAATATACAATAAGGAGCAGATCGCAACGGCGACCTGCTCCTATCTTTTGGGACTGCTTGATTACAGTACCTTCTTCAGTTTTTTCACATAATTTGCTCGAATGAATAAGAAATAGACAACCTGAATAACGAAGAATGTACCTAATACTAGAATGATTTCTTTTAAAATAGAGATTTGCGAGAACAAATTTTGCAGTGTGTTCAATGCAACGGCACCGTGAATGATAGCTACGACAATCGGTACAAAGAACAGTAGTCCGATTTGAGTGGATACAACCTTTGAAAGTTCCCCTTCAGTCAGACCCAGCTTCGAGATAGCACGATACTGCACGATATCGGAATCCAAATCCGAGAATAGTCGGAAGTACAGGAAGCTGCCTGCTGCCACGAAGAATACAATTCCTACGAACAAGCCTGTCAGCAGAATTTGGCCCATACCCTGATTCACTTCCTGCATCGCAAGCGCTCGTGCCTGAAAACGATAGTGGGCATTGGCACTATCAGCATTCAACTGTGTATTCAGCTTCTCCGCTACTGCCTTCGTTCCCTGCCAGTCATCCATCGCAAATACATGCATATCCATATCGGTTTTCGACTTTGGAAGTGCGTTGAAATCTGAATCTGACATCACAAGCACATGATTTCCAGACATGTATTGGCGGACAACTTTGCTCATGTCCGGTACATCTGTCAATTGAAGCTTGCTTCCACTGCTCAGAGTCAAAGTCTGCCCCTTCGACCAGTCCTTCTTCCCTCGGTTATATCCGAAGTCATCCATTTTGAATTGCATCAATACCGCACTTCCTGCATCTACACGAATCTTATCCTCCGAGATCAGGTTAAAATCCGTTACGGAAATTGCATTGAATGAGTACTTATCCTTAAGCTTCGCATCTTTATTATGAATCACGAAGCTGTCATAGTTAACGTTTTCTTCCTTCAACCCTGTCTCAATGTATGCAAGATGTTTTTGTTCCTGCTTATTGTCAGCATAGGAATCATAAGACATCGGCGGCATCGATCCTGCAACGCCCTCAGTCAGCATCGCTTTGAACCCAACAAGCGTTCCGATGGCTGTAAACGCAACGGTTGAAATAATCGCGACAAGGAAAAACATGCGCGCATTATCCTTCATCCGATATGCCAAATCGGACAGTGTCAACATATTCGTATTCCGGCGATACAACTTCTTGTTCTTCTTCAATTTATGAATGATGTACACACTCAGCTGAGTGAATAAGAAGTAAGTACCAATCGATACAAGAATGACGACAGGCAGCAATGCAAACATAACAAGGGTGCCGCGTACGATAAAAGCTATCGCATAACCGATCAGCAGCAGCATAGCAGCCAAAATAGCCAGCCATATCGACGCTTTCGGCTCGGGTTTCGGCTTCGTTGAGGCTTTCAATAAGTCAATCAGTGAGCTTGTACGCAAAATTGTCGCCGTAAAGAATGAGATTACAAGGAACAACAGCATAAAAGCCACAAAAGTAAACCAAAGCGCCTTTGTTGGAAAGTAGAACGGTAACGAATGCTCCAAGTACAACATGGACGAACCGAGCATAAGCATTCCTTTGGACATAATCAGTCCTACTGCTATACCGGTCACAGTCGAAGCAAATCCAATGATCGTATTTTCTAGAAATACGAGACGCTTCAGCTGCATATTGGACATCCCCTGCATGATGCAGACACCGAATTCTTTCTTCCGCGTCTTCAAGAAGACGCTCATCGAATAGAGAATGAAGAAAAACGTAAAGACGTAAATGATATACTGGGCAACTTGCATCCCAGTTTGTGCGCCTTTTCCAAATCCCCCACTCTCCGCCAAATTCAATTCTGGATGGAACGCCAGCATCGAATATACGAAAAAGATCATAACAGAGAAAGCACTGCTTATAAAATAACCGGCATACAGCCGCGCGTTGCGAATAACGTTTTTAAACGCGAACTGACGAAAGTTCATCTTCCGCGCCTCCTATTGCCGACAACACATTCATAATTTCTTGGAAGAACACTTGTCGTTGATTATGCTTGTGCAGCTCTCGGTACAGCGAGCCGTCCTTGATGAAGATGACGCGATCACAGTAACTGGCCGCAAATGCATCGTGAGTTACCATCATCATCGTCGTGCCGTCTTCCTTATTGATTTTCTGCATCATTTCGAGAACATCCTTCGCAGACTTCGAATCCAGATTCCCCGTCGGTTCATCCGCTAGAAGCAGCTTCGGATTATGGATCATAGCACGCGCAATCGCAGTCCGCTGGCATTGTCCTCCAGAGATTTCGTACGTGCGCTTGTCCAAAATTTGCTTGATGCCCAGCTTCTCCGCTATCGCTTGCACACGCTGCTCCTGCTCCTTAATGCTCACATTTTCCAATGTTAATGGAAATACGATGTTTTCCTTCACCGTTAAGGTTTGCAGTAGGTTGAAATCTTGGAACACGAAGCCAAGCTGACGGCGGCGGAATAGTGCCAACTTGCGTTTATTTAAGGCGTGCGCATTGCTCCCACCAATCAATACTTCTCCTGATGTGGGCTTGTCGATTGTCGATACCACGTTTAAAAATGTCGTTTTCCCGCTTCCGGACGGCCCCATAATCCCAACGAACTCACCTTCGCCAATGGTTAGGTTTAAATTCGATAATGCTTGATAAGAGACTTTACCCTCGTATACTTTGGATACATTTTTAACCTCTAGCATAGTAGAATTACACGCTCCTTGTTGTTTTCGGTACCTTCACTTTACTCCCGATTAGCAAATACAACCATTGTTATTGCTTACATTTTCCTTTCAAAATTGTCACGTTCATTCCTCAGCTGCAATTCAAATAGAAAGAGAGCAAGCCACGATACGGCTTACTCTCTGATAAGGATATAACTGTGTTATTACAATACTTTTTTCAGCTTTCTTACATAGTTCGCACGAATGAGCAAGAAGTACACGACCTGAATGATGAAGAACGTGCCTAATACGAGTATGATTTCTTTCAAAATCGATACGTTCGGGAACAAATTCTGCAACGTATTCAGTGCAACCGCTCCATGAACGATAGCTACAATGATCGGAACAAAGAACAGAAGTCCGATTTGCGTCGTAACAACCTTGGATAGTTCCCCTTCTGTCAACCCCAGCTTCGAAATTGCCCGATACTGGACAATATCATTATCCAAATCTGAGAACAGGCGGAAGTACAGGAAGCTGCCTGCTGATACGAAGAATACGACTCCGACAAATAAGCCCGTCAGCAAGATTTGTCCCATTCCTTGATTGAGTTCTGACATCGATGTCGCTCTGGATTGGAAGCGGAAGTCTTGCTGCTTTTCTTTTTGGAACTGCTTTTCCAGGTCTGCTGACAATGTCTTTGTCGCCTGCCAGTTGTCCATGTTGAAGATATAATTTGTCTCGTCGAACTTCGTAAGCGGGATTGCCTTAAAGTCCTCATCTGACATTACCAGCACTTCGCCGCTCGATACATATTGTCTCACATCGTCGGTCATCTCAAGTGAGTCAACAAGCTTCAACTTACCTGTCTTCTTCAATGTCAAGGACTGCCCCTTTGACCAATTCGAAGCTGTGCTCCTATTGCCAAAATCATTGCTTATCGTTTCCAATACGAATCCTTCACCATGGCGGAGCTCAATGCGCTCTTTGGCGAATGAATTGTATTCCGATACCCCCATCACCTTCATAATCGATCCGTCTTTGAATTCTGCTATTTTACTATGAATGATGTAGGCATCATACTTGATGTTTTCTTTCTTGAGTGCTGACTCAATCAAATCTACATGTTTCTGCTCTTGCTTATTGCTCATTGTATTCGATTCATACGACATAGGCGGCATCAAATCTGCCACACTATTTGTCAGCATTGCCTTGAAGCCAACGAGTGTACCAATAGCCGTAAAAGCTACAGTAGAAATAATGGCGACGAGGAAGAACATCCGTGCGTTGTCCTTCATCCGATAGGCCAAGTCTGACAAGGTCAGCATATTTGTGTTTCTGCGGTACAGCTTCTGCTTCTTTTTCAGCCTATTAATGATGAACACGCTTAGCTGTGTAAATAAGAAATAAGTGCCTACCGAGACAAGAACGACTACAGGCAGCATGGCGAATAAGACCTGTTCCCCGCGGACTACGAACGCAGTTCCGTAGCCGCCTAAGATGCACAGTGCTGCAAATATCGCGAGCCCCGCATTAGCCTTAGGCTCTGGCTTCGGTTTCGTTGAAGCTTTTAGCAGGTCGATCAAGGAACTTGTACGTAATATGGTAGCCGTAAATAATGAAATCGCAATAAACAGTGCCATGAAGGCTGCGAACGTGAACCACAACGCTGTCGTTGGGAAATAGAATGACAATGGGTCATCCAAATACAACAAGGAAGAGCCTAGCATGAGCATTCCCTTTGACAATACTAATCCGGTCACTATCCCTGCAACCGTTGAAGCAAATCCGATAATGATATTTTCTACAAATACAAGGCGCTTCAACTGCATGTCAGACATCCCTTGCATAATACACACACCGAATTCTTTCTTCCGTGTCTTCAAGAAGACGCTCATGGAATACAGGATGAAGAAGAAGGAGAACACATAAATAATGTACTGAGCTACCTCCATCCCCGCCTGTGCACCCTTGCCGTACTTGCCGCTGCCAGCCATGTTCAATTCTGGGTGAAAAGCCAGCATCGAATAGACAAAGAAAATCATTACGGAGAAGGCGCAGCTAATGAAATATCCAGCGTACAGCCGCTTGTTCCGAAATACGTTCTTAAACGCGAACTGACGAAAGTTCATCTTCCGCTCCCCCCAATGCTGACAAGACATTCATAATTTCTTGGAAGAATACTTGCCGCTCATCATGCTTGTGCAGCTCTTGGTACAGCGAACCGTCCTTGATGAAGATGACGCGGTCACAGTAACTTGCAGCAAATGCATCATGGGTAACCATCATCGTCGTGGTGCCGTCTTCCTTGTTGATCTTCTCCATCATTTCAAGCACGTCCTTGGCGGACTTGGAATCCAGATTACCAGTCGGCTCGTCTGCAAGCAGCAGCTTCGGCTGATGGATGATTGCCCGCGCAATCGCAGTACGTTGACATTGACCACCCGAAATTTCATAGGTGCGCTTGTCCAGAATATGTCCGATTCCAAGCTTGTCCGCAATCACTTTTACACGCTGCTCCTGTTCCTTAATGCTGACATTCTCCAGCGTCAATGGGAAAATGATATTTTCCTTCACGGTCAAAGTCTGCAGCAAATTGAAATCCTGAAATACAAAGCCAAGCTCTCTGCGACGGAACAAAGCTAGTTTACGCTTACTAAGAGCGTGTGCATTGCTGCCGCCAATCAATACTTCTCCTGATGATGGCTTATCGATCGTGGACACCACGTTCAAGAAAGTAGTCTTACCACTTCCGGATGGCCCCATGATGCCGACGAATTCGCCCTTGCCTATCGATAAATTTAAATCGGAAAGTGCTTTATAAGACACTTTGCCTTCATATATTTTGGATACATTTCTGACTTCCAACATAGATGCTAATTACACTCCTTCGCGTACCTGTTCTGTATACATACTTTACTGGGTATGAAGAAATGTAACCATTGTTATGCCTTACAATTTCCTTTCATTTTTGTCATGTAATCCATTTTGATAGATCGCTACTCCTATCAAAATAAAAAAGGATCCTCGCATGACAGCATGCAAAGAATCCTTTTTATCGACAACATCAACAACTAGCTTACTGTCGACTAATGATGATCTCCTTTTCTCCGACTGAACGCAAACCCTCCAAAACCGCCCACAATCGCAAGATAGAATCCGAGATCATACCACCAGCCTGTATTATTGATCTCATATACGCGGATTCCATCCTTGAAAAGCCCAAAAATCAGCGAGATCGGCGCAATCCAGCCATGCCAGATCCCCCAGAAGAAACCTGCTTGTGATTGATCCGTGTACGAACCGTCTCCAGGCATACAGCCACTCAGCAGAATTGTCATGGTGACGAAAACTACACATAAGAGAATAAATCGTTTGGAATACTTCATTAAAATATCATTCCTCCTATATTGAAATTACGCTACTGTTCAGATGATGAATCATCAGCGATGTCCCCTTGACCATATCTCAACAACGGCGAATACATCATAATCGCTTCGTTCCCAGCTATAGGCTCGTCTTCGCAGCACTCTCCTGTCTCATTATATATGGCCCAGTGCAGTACATTATGACGAACATAGCCACCCCATGGCTCTTGCCGAATCCTGTGCTCCTTCTCATACACTTTAGTTTGTATGCTTGTAGGAACCGTACATCTCCATTCACTATTCAAATACTGCTTGTCAAGTAATAGCTGCAATGAATCATTGAAATTTCATTGCTTTTTCAGGGTCAATATGATATATTAATTCTTCTCTTTCCATATTTTGATGTGTTTCAACAAAGAAGTGGGAGAGATCACACAATCCTTTCTTAGGAGGTAACTGAAGGTGAGCGACACGTTTCAAAGTGCCTTTCAAGAAGAGCATCACCGTCTGAAAGACACGCTCGACATCATCGAGCAGCAATACGACAAAGTTCATAATGTAGCCCCTTATACTGGGCACGACTTTACGCTGCAAGTATTAGAGGACAACCGCAAGCAGCAGGAAGAACGCTTGGCTCAAGCCCGTAAGGAGCCTTATTTCGGAAGAATCGATTTCGAAGAAAACGGCAAGGATGAAGCACTCAAGCTGTATGTCGGCAAACGAGGCGTTCATCGTAGTGCGGAAGCCGAGAATGAAGTGTACCCGCTAGTGATTGACTGGAGAGCCCCGATTGCGAGCTTATTTTATTCCTTCTCCGGAGGTACCGCGCCGGTATCTTATGATTCATTAGACGGCCCTATCGAGGGCATCGTGCATCTCAAGCGCAACCTGGCGATACGCAGCCAACAATTGCAAAGAGTCGTTGATACCTACAATCGTTCCGAAGGCGAGAGCCATGTTACGGACGAATTTCTCGTCTACCGACTAGGAGAGAACAAGGACAATCGACTGCGCGATATCGTATCTACGATTCAAGCGGAGCAGGATCGCATCATTCGCGCTCCGAAGAACACTGCCTTGTTCATACAAGGGGTCGCTGGTAGCGGTAAGACGACCGTTGCTCTGCACCGCCTTGCTTATCTGCTTTATCAATATCAGGAGCAGATTCGTGCCGAGAAGATGATGATTTTTGCACCCAACCGCATGTTCCTGAACTATATATCCGATGTCTTGCCTGAACTGGGTGTCGGCAACATCCAGCAGCAGACGTTCCCTGAATGGGCTTTGGCGGTAATGGATATGCAGCTATCCGTAACTCTCGCATCTCCGATGGAGCAAGTGGAGAAATGGTACGGTTCCTTGGATTCGCGTCCAGTTCTTGACGACCAAGTATCTGGACGATTCAAAGGTTCCCTCTCCTTGCTGTCTCATATGGATCAGCTTATGAAGGAATACGAGCAGAACGCAGTGCCAAGCGGCGACTTCTCTCCTTGGGACGGAACCGTTCTCCCTCATGCAACTATATACAGCTGGTTCCATGAGGAGTATCGCTCTTACGAGCCGGCCAAGCGCAAGGAGCGCGTTATGGCCCGCATTCAGCGCTGGATTCAGATGGAACTGAAGCGGGAACACTCCAAGACAGTGCTGAAGGATAAGAAGAAGCTGTCAACGCAGCGTCTCAAAGCCTACATGAAGAAATGGCCTGCCCTCGATACATGGCAGATGTACCGTTCCCTGTTCGAACCGAAGAAGCAGGGCGACACGGATAGAGATAGCAGTATCGTCATTCCAGAGCACGTGCGCAAAGAAACCTTAGCGTATTTGAAGAAAAAAGTGGTTCGTCACGAGGATCTGGCAGCACTGCTCTATTTGCACTCCCGCTTGCACGGGATTTCATCTGAGTACCGATACGACCATATTGTCATCGATGAGGCGCAAGACTTCTCGCCACTACAAATTGCAGTACTCGATCACTTTGCCAAGAACCACTCCTTTACCATCTTAGGAGACCTCTCACAGGGGATTCATGCGTATGCCGGTATTCACGACTGGTCAGAGATGCGAGAACTGTTTGAGTCGGAGGCAACGGATTACTTCGCCTTAACACGCAGTTATCGTTCGACGATGGAAATCATCCGGTTCGCGAACGTCATCCTAGAACGAGGTGTAGGAACAGACATGTTGGCCGTTCCGGTATTCCGCAGTGGTCAGAAGGTTCGTATTGTCAGCAGCAAGGCGAACGAGAGAGCAGAGCAGCTGAAGCAGATTATCTCTGATTTCCAAGACAATGGACATAATACGATTGCTTTATTGACTCGAACAGCGGATGAAGCCAGAGAATTGCACGCAGCACTCCATGCAAATATCGAAGGAGAACTGAAGCACAGCATCCACCTGATTGATGGCAACGAGCAGCAATATGAAGGCGGAATATCCGTTCTTCCGGTATACTTGTCCAAAGGCTTGGAATTCGATGCAGTTCTTGTCCTTGACGTCGATGAGCATCGATATCCGTGCAGCTTGCTTGATGCGAAGCTGCTGTATGTCGGCTGCACTCGTGCGCTGCACGAGCTGTGGATTGTTCACGAACCTGCTAATCAGCTATCGCCGCTCGTGTGCACAGATGACGAAAATACGGTCGAATTGATGTCTTAACCGATTTGATCACTGAACCAATTAACTTGTTCAAACAAAAGGACATTCTCTAGAAGCAGTAATATCTAGATGAATGTCCTTTATTGCATGTTTCGCCATTATATGGACTAGCAAAACAACATTTCGCCCTTACAAGTGAACTTGCTTATACTGCAGTACACAGGTAGTGCCCTCATCTGGACGGCTGTAGTACGATATCGTGCCGTTCATCGATTTCACTAGACTAATAACGACCATAAGACCAAGCCCTGTTCCCTTCTCCTTCGTCGTATAGAACGGCATGCCAATTCGTTTAATTTGATAATCGCTCATGCCAACCCCAGTGTCCTTAATATGAATATGCACTCCCTCGTTATCCGACCAGGTGGTAACCTTCAACGTACCTCCATCCGGCATAGACTCGACTGCATTTTTCATTATGTTTAGCAGCGACTGCTGAAATTTCTTAGACTCTCCCATAATGTACATCGGTTTTTGCGATAGATGCTGGACGACTACTTCCACCTTCGACAGCAGGCATAGTGGAGATACCATGGGCACGACGGTATCTATTTCTTCCTGAACATAAAGCGGACGAGCCACCTCGACCGTTGGTTTGGCGTAATTCAAATAATCTGTAATGATCGAATTCGCCTGTTCAATGCCGGAAGCTGCATAATTCCGATAGGTCTGAATTTGTTCCGGGGTCAAGTTTTTACGATTCATAAGCTGTAGGAAGCCTTGTGCAGTTGTCAGTGGATTGCGGATTTCATGAGAAATTGAAGCGGCTAGCTGCCCGATAACTTGATATTTTTCAGCACGAAATAGCTCTTCCCGCATCCGCTCCTGATTTTTGACATGATGATAGATGTAGCTTACATACATCGAGGACAAATAGGTTCCGATGACAGCAATCACCACCTCTATTCCCTGCACTTGATCCCATTGATCAAAGAAGAACAGATAGCCGGCTAAATATACCGTTATCAGCAGCAGCGACATGAGGAAAATCTTCAAATAGGTACTCTGCAGCACCTGTTTATAATGCAGGATAAGTCCAGCTGCGAGCATCATCGTGGAACCAATGATTGTCGGTACCGTGTAAATCTGCAAGTATACTATTGTGCACAGATTGAAAGCCAACCATGTAAATATCCCTGGCAGCAGACCCTCGAACAGAGCGGCTAGCGCAAGAGATACAGGAGTCAAGTGCAGCCCGTACAGTAATGGATCGATATCTTCATACCCAATATAAAAACAAGTCAGCAAAAATAAGATAAAGATAAATAATAGCTTCCGACGGTAATGAGCGAACATGAATTTCGGCGTGATGATGAGAAACATAAGACTTGCGCTCATAATATAGAGCAGCCCTTTGAATTCATGCGCTAATATGGAATGGATCACATCATTATTCCTTTCCCTATCGATTCAATGCCTTGAACGTTGAGCATTCGAGTCAGCCAATGATTTTCCCGTTCCAAGGAAGGCCTTTATGGAATCGGGAGCGGTCATTGGAACGCCATGCCGATAGCAATGGATAATCATACATATCCCATATTTTGCAGGGTGGGGCATCGATCGACGATCGTTCGATGATGCAATTGACCGCTCTTCGCGCAGCCTCATTCGCCCCTTCCATCGTAGCCAAATCTGTATTCGTTCGAACATAATCCGACGCAAGGAACAGATTCGGAATTGCTGTATATGCATTCGGCCGCAAGTTCCACGTGTGGACATGATTCACGAGCAGCGGCTCCATGTTGATCACTTCATGCGGGTTCGGGAATTGAATATCTTCATCGAGATACCAATGCATTATCATATCATCGTTTAGTATGGTCTCACCTTGATTCAAACTCCGCTTCAACTGCTCCCACACTTCAATCTTAATCTGCTCGCTAGTGCAGTGCATTGCCGGCTTCCCGAATACAATACCAGGCGTCTTCCAATCCGATACATCGATCGAGATGATACCTGCCACGTCCCCATTGCCGAAATTGCTCATCTTGAAATGCGGCCAGAACTGAGCTTGGGATACGGAAGTCAATGCCCAAGGGCTGTCCATATAGATGACATGACCATGGATGATAGGGACATCTTCTTTCAAATAAAATTGGACGCCGTTCATCCATTCTACGTTCTTCGCCAGCTCAGTCAGTCTCCCCAGCAATGGATCACCCTCGATTAGATCCTCCGTAATTAGTTCCGCCATCACCTCAACGGGCAGTGCTGCGATATAGTAATCCGCGGTTACAATGTGGGAGCGGCCTTCTTCTTGAATGGTCACGCCTTGAATCCGGCCATTCTTGCAATGAATATGTTCAACTTTCGCTCTTAAGCGATAATCGACTCCCCCTTGCCTCAAATAAGTCAGCCAAGGATTGATCCACACATCATTGGTAGGGCCATTCAGCAAGCGATCCGCACTTCCTCCTGGCAGCACCATATCCAGCATTACGGTTGCAGCTACCGTGCCTACTGTGCAAGCATTCGCTTCCTTCGCCCGTGCTGCGACCAATATGCGCGTTAGGCCAGTGAAGATGTGTCTGAATTCCGCTGACTGCTTCTCCGCCTGTAGAAAATCCCACCATGCTACACGCTGATAATCCAGCAGCCGGCGTTCATCACAGCTAGTCAGAACCTGCCACAGACAGTTCACATAACGGTCGACGTCCTTCTCACTTAAACCAAGTTTATTATCGAATAGTGATTTAAGCAGTGTGCGCCAGCCTCGTATCGTTTGCGGGAATTCAGTAAGAAAAGGAAGCATAGGACGATTGAAGAAGGCAAGTCCCAAGTTCGTTCCTTCGATTAGATTATCAAATACGGTTAATCTCTCGGTGCTGTTCGGCCGTTGATAGGGAATGCGCTTCATGGTGTCCGTAACGTGCTTATAGAATTTTGGGAAGAAC
Source organism: Paenibacillus sp. E194 (assembly GCF_000935845.1). Lineage (NCBI taxonomy): Bacteria > Bacillati > Bacillota > Bacilli > Caryophanales > Paenibacillaceae > Paenibacillus > Paenibacillus sp. E194. The sequence continues at coordinate 8,001 of NZ_JMDX01000067.1, read as the reverse complement.
CGGAATCCGTGTTCTCCTGGCAAATCTGGACGACCATTCGTCCCCGAATTGGGAACCGGCATACTTCGTGCCTTGCCTCCTGGAATGGTTCTCCATTCATACACAGAGACGCGAAATCCACGCTCCATTAGTTCGTGCGCTGCACTCATGCCGGCGATACCACCGCCTAGCACGATCACACTTGGGCGATCTTTCCCCACCATAAACAATTGAGCACTCCTATTCCATTATTATCATTGGAAAAATAAACTAGTTTCATATTACTATAAATCGACGAATTACAACACCTCTCAACGCAGATCTACAAAAAAAACAGACTGTAAGTTAGAAGCGTCCCCTTCCAGACCATTTTACATCATAGATTTGAAACCTATTTGCAAGAAATTAACAACAAAAACCTGCCCTTTGATTCATAGAGCAGGCATATATTTCGCTGGGTTTCAAGGAGAAGGACGGTTCATTTTTCATAAATATGGGTAATGACAATTTGTCGAACGCGAGTTCAACACCTAGATGACTTGAACGACCCAAGCAATCCATGCAGCAGCTGGATAGAACAGCAACTGAGCGATAATCGTACCTACCGCTCTTGAGAACATCAAGAGCGCGAATATTTTACCTAAGCGATTCCGTTCTGTCGAATCGCCCATTGCGCGATCGGTAAGCATTGCCATTTGCGGATCGACGAAAATCGTGAGTATGATCGTAGCTAGTCCGTTAATTAGTCCAGATGATTGCGAGGCGGCCGTACTATACTCTGGATTCAATGCAGATGCGTACAGTGCTGCCAGAACCCCGATCGTATAGATGCTGGTGACCAGACAATTTAATAGCAGCAAGCGCTTCGGAATTCCCATGATCCGCAGCGAGCGGAGCATGTTCCATGTTGGCGTTCTCAGATGATGCTTCACATGCCGAATCTGATCGAGGGATACGGATGAAATCAATTTCGGAATAGAGCCTGACACTTCCATATGACGTATCACTCTAGTTGCAATCAAGACAGCCGTTGGAAAAAAGAGCATTGCAAGCAGCGTTCCTACCGTTGATGAGCCGATTACAATACGGAACTGGCCTTCCAAATCGAATTCCGGATGCTGCTTTGCATAATCGATAATTTTCCCTGTCATTGGGCCCTGAAGCAAATTCGAAGTACGAGATACAAGGACAATTATGCCAGTTAATGATAGAGCAACTGCAAGTCTACCTGTACGTACGCCCGCGTAGCGAACCGCATAGGACAATGTCTCAAACAAATGGATAAGCATAGTTAGTAAGGAGATGATGATAATTTTATCCAAGGTGAACTCCCCCACAGGAAATCGTTGTTATACCAATTATAGCTTTGAATCATGTTTTTTTATTTTCTCACGTCGTTTCCATACTTGTCCAGATCAAAAAAGACTTCTAAATGTTGCAACTTTTTCATTCTATCATCGTTATTATTGTTAAAGGGGGTTTCGGGCTTTCATGAAAGATGTTACTCGTACATTGAAATACAGCCTATCCATTCTAGTAGGCTGTCTACTTATAACACTGCTTGGTTCCAGCTTCGCTTATGCTGCTGATGGTGCCGCGCATAAGGTTCAAATTCAACCGGCTCCGATTCCGGCCGTACGTGTGATAGACACGGATGGGAATGCCTTATCCCATGACGCTTTGATCGAGAATGGGCTGACGTATATTCCTATTAAGGATCTAAGCACGCATTTGAATTTGAAGGTACGATGGGAATCATACAGCCATACTGTGTATATTGAAGGGGACAAATCAGATATTACGTGGAGTTCACTAACTGGCAAGATGAAGGTGAATGGCAAGGATACGGTGCTCACGACATTCCCTCAAATTATTAACAATAAAACCTTTATCCCACTTCGTCTTCTGCAGAATGTATTTACTTATCAATTTGACTGGGATAGCAAAACGAAAACCGTTACCCTGCTCAACAATTGGTAGATGGTTGGATGATGTGCGCAGCAATAATTCCCTAGAGCGGATAGAGCTAAAATCCAGAAAGAGCAATACGGGCTATTCCTACCTGTACTGCTCTTTTTTATGCCTGCTGCCCATCCAACAAGTCTTCATTAATAATGGAGAACAAATGAACATCCTCATAGCGCCCTTTTGCAAAAATATGCTTACGAAGCACTCCCTCCTGCTGAAAACCGCACTTCTCCAACACGCGAATCGAAGCAGTATTATCTGGATAGCATCTAGCTTCAATCCGTACAAGCTTCATCGAAGTAAATCCATAACGAATCACCTCGTTTACAACCTCTGTCATGAGGCCATGTCCCCAGCAGGATCTGGACAACGCATAGCCGATCTCGGCACGTGCATGCTGCTGATTCCAATTCCCAAAGCCGCATGTGCCGATAAGCCGCTCCGACTGCTTGCAGTAAATTCCCCACGGAGCAATCTCTCCACGACTATAACGCTGGATAATCCAGTTCAGAAAACGCTGCGAATCAGCAATCGTCTGGTGAGCAGGCCATGTTGCAAACCGCGAAATCTCTTCATCAGAGGCATATTCAAACATATCCTCAGCATCCTGAAGCGTCATTTCCTTCATACGTGTACGGGCTGTCTGTAAAACTGGAACGGGAAAGAACAGCTCTGTCTTGCGCATCATGATTTCCCTCCTTATGGATTAGGGATTCACCTTATTCTTCTACACAAGATCATGCCATAACCGCCCGCTATTGTCTAACCACGCCACGCCCTATCTCCTCAACATGATAATGACAAACAGCCCGTCACCTTCAATAAGGGCACGAGCTGATGTCTGTTTTAGATGCTGTTATTAGAATTATCGCTTTGGATGATTACGAAATAACAGAGGCAGAACTAGACCTGATTATGAACGAAGCTTGCCAACGAAAGCATTCCCGAATTGTCTACACTGTTCCTTCTCGTCAGCCTTAGGCGTCAATTCTACCTTCAAGCCATCCAATACAACCTCGCAGCCACGCTGATGCAGTTTCTCAATGAGAATGTCCACTGCTGCACCATATTGTGCATACGAAGAATCACAAGAACCAAACACGGCCGCCTTCTTGCCCGTCAAATCCACATCATCCATCTCATCGAAGAAATCAAGGAATTCATCGGGCAGTTCACCATCCCCCCATGTGTACGCGCCAAGCAGAATTCCGTCGTACTCTGCCATCTCCGATGCATAGGCATCCATGACTTCCTTCATCGTAAGCTCCTCATCAGCTCCTTTGACGCCTTCGGCCACAGCCCCCGCCATTTCTTCTGTATTCCCCGTCATACTCGCATAAATTAACAATGTGCTCATGTATATAACCTCCAACTTATTTATGTACATAATGTTGATATTGATAATCATTATCATTATAGTTGGAGTCGCTGCATTTCGCAAGCATCAATCTTTTACCAATTAAAAAGGATAAGGCAGCTCTATCGAGCTCCTCATCCCAGATCTAGCCTTCAACACTATTCTTAATTACCGAAAGTTAAACGTTAACGTATATATGTTAATTCGTATCTCCCATGTAGACGTCTTTTTCCCCTCTACCTTGCAGCCTTGGTATCAATTCTGCAGGATAGACTCGAATGTGATCTAGCGCTGATAAGGCAACCCACTCTACACCAACCTGATACTCGTCAGGATTCGTGCCTGCAAAGATCTGAGTCTCTTTCTCTGTCGGAGGAATACGCTCATCAAGTTCAGCGACAAAATAAAACTCAACCTGATGGACATCGGCATCCCATTGTGCAAATTGATGATTTTTACCGATGTACTCACGAACGTACGCGAGGTCGCGTAGTCGGATATGACAACCTATTTCTTCCATACATTCCCGCTTCAACGCATCACTTAACTGCTCTCCATGTTCCTGTCCACCACCTGGGAACAGATAGAAGAATCCTTCCTGATCCTTGTTTTTGGTAAGCAGCACTTTTCCGTCGTATATGATGATTGCCTTGGCTGAATTTCGTATGGGCTTCATATGTCTTCCCCCTTGATAAAAGTGTTCTAACAGTTAATTGTACCTTAATTGGCAAGCTGTCAATGCGGTAATCGTTACGAATTTGATAAATTTTTATAAAATCATCGAAAAAGATAAAGACGAACACCTAACATTATGGTAGTATATGGTACAAACCAGGTGTCAATTATCTCCTCTGACCTGCATCTAGTAAGGTTGGCGTATGGTGTAAACGATTATTCCATTGAGAGGGGAACTGTACACGTATGAAACGTAGATCCATGATGCTTATGTTGACGCTTTTACTGGCAATAAGTGCGTTTGTAAGCGCTTGCGGAAGCAGCAGCACGCCTGCCCCTGAGTCCAAGCCGAGCGAGACTCAGAAAACTGGCGACAGCGGGACAGGTGAGAAAAAAGAAGAGAACAAGGACGTGGCACTCGCCTCAGATCAGACCTTCCGCTTCAACATGAAGAGTGATCCTCCTTCCCTTGATCCGGGTACATCTCAGGATACGACTTCCTTCCAAGTATTGAGCCATATCTTTGAAGGGCTCACACGATTGGATGAGCAAGGCAAAGTTATTCCAGGTACCGCAGAGAGCTGGGAAGAAGATGCTACGAAGACGAAGTATGTCTTCCATCTCCGCAAAGATGCCAAATGGTCGAACGGCGATCCTGTAAAAGCAAAAGATTACGAGAGCGCTTGGAAGCGTGTTCTCGATCCTAAGATGTTGCCAGCTCCACCATATGCCTATCAGCTGTACTACATCAAAGGTGCAGAAGATTACAACACGAAGAAATCCACGGATCCAAATTCCGTAGCAGTAAAGGCCACTGACGATTACACGTTGGAAGTCGAACTCACGAATCCAACTGCTTACTTCTTAAGCTTACTCTCCTTCCAATCCTACTACCCTGTACACACGGATGCCCGCGATTCAAAATGGGCTTCTGAGGCAAGTACTATCATATCGAACGGCCCATTCAAAATGTCAGACTGGAAGCATCAAAACTCACTTGAACTGGTTCCAAACGAACACTACTATGCAAAAGATGAAATCAAATTTACGAAAGTACAAATTACAATTGTCGAGGATCCTGGTACCGAAGTCAGCATGTATGAAACGGGAGCACTTGAATTCGCAGGTCAGCCGACTGGTGAAATTCCGGTCGACCAAATTGCGATGCTGAAGGAGTCGAAGCCAGATGAGCTTCAAATCAAAGGTATTGCATCCTCGTATTACTACCTGTTCAACAATAAGCTGAAGCCATTCGACAATGTCAATATTCGCAAGGCACTGGCAATGGCTATTGATCGTAAGCAAATTGTTGAAAAAGTCACGCTTGGTGGTCAAACACCTGCATTTGGTATTGTTGCGAAAGGTATCGCAGGATTAAATGATGAGTATCGCAATGAAACCGACGATACCGCCTATTTCAAGGAAGATGCCGCTGAAGCAAAGGCTCTTCTCGAAAAAGGCTTGAAGGAATCCGGATTGACAGAAATGCCTGAATTTACACTCGCTCACAATACCAATGAAATGCATAAGAAAGTTGCTCAAGCCGTCGCGAATATGTGGAAAAATACGCTTGGACTGAAAATAAAGGTTGAAAATCAGGAGTGGGGTGTCTTCCTAAAGAACCGGACAGCATTGAACTATCAAGTCGCTCGCGCCGGCTGGACGACAGACTATAATGATCCAATGTCATTCATCGATCTGTATACGACTGGCAGCGGCAATAATGATATTGGGTACAACAATCCTGAATTCGATAAACTGGTGAAAGATGCGAAGATTTCTGTGGATCCAAAATGCACGTATGGACTTGATTAAGCAAGCTGAGAAGAAGCTGATTGCAGACGATATGGCGATCATACCGATTTTCTATCATACAAATGTTCATTTACAGAAGCCGTACGTCAAAAATGTATTTATCGACTACCAAGGACAAATAAACTTCACTCGCGGTTATATTGCAGAACACTAATCGATCGATCGTGACATTGAGCATGTAAATAGTCGGGGTACATATGCAGGCAATGTTCATATGTATCCCGACTTTAGCATTATAGGTTGAAATTATCCTTCAGGAGGCTGGTGGAATGTGATTCGCTATGTCCTTACCAAGCTAATGTATCTCATCATTTCCTTATGGGTTCTGGCTACACTTACCTTTCTATTGATGAAGGCTGTCCCAGGCGACCCATTTCTGTCAGAGAAAGCCGTTCCTCCAGAAATACGTGCAAGGCTCATGGAGCAATATGGACTCGACAAGCCATTATATGAACAGTATGTCGTTTATTTGAACAAGCTCGTTCAAGGTGATCTTGGTATTTCCATGAAAATGCAGGATCGTGAAGTCGTTCAGGCCATCCGCGAATCCTTCCCCTACTCACTTAAGCTGGGTATCTGTGCATTAATCGTGGCCGTTACGATTGGAATAGGACTTGGTATTGCTGCAGCAATGCGGCATCGCAAGCTGATTGATACGTCTTCCATGGTACTCGCTGTCGTTGGCGTGTCTGTCCCAAGCTTTGTTCTTGCCTCATTTATGCAATACGTGCTTGGGGTAAAACTGAAGCTACTGCCTGTCTTTGGACTAGCAGGCCCCCTCACCTATGTCATGCCCACCATTGCGCTATCAGCTCTACCGATTGCTTTCATCGCCAGATTAACTCGCTCCAGTATGCTGGAGGTTCTGCATTCTGATTATATTAAGACAGCCAAGTCCAAAGGTCTGTCTGCTGGTGTCATTGTGCGCAGACATATTTTACGCAACGGAATCTTGCCTGTTGTTACGTATCTTGGCCCACTTACTGCAGGTATTGTTACCGGTTCATTCATTGTGGAGCATATTTTCGGAATCGGTGGTCTTGGTAAAATATTCGTAATCAGTATTACGAATCGTGACTATTCTCTCATCATGGGGATCACTATGTTCTATGGCGTTATATTGATGGTGGCTCGCTTCCTTACTGACTTGGCTTATGGTGTAATCGATCCTCGGATTAAGCTTGCCAAAGGAAAGGAGAAAGCGGCATGATTACTTACAACAAACAGAATCCATTGCAGCAGCCCCCTATCAAGCCCGAGCAATTCAAAAAAGCGAACATCGACGAACATGCGGCGGAGGCGATCGAACGTGAGAGTATATCCGCTTGGCGCGATTCGTGGCTTCGATTGCGCAGCAATTGGGCAGCAATGACAGGCCTCGTTATTCTTGTTCTGCTCATTATTATGGCCATCATCGGACCAATGTTAACTTCTTATGACTACGAAACCAATTATTTGGACAAGACGAATTTGCCACCTTCCTCAGAGCATTGGTTCGGCACGGACGATCTCGGCCGCGACATGTTCGCCCGTACTTGGATGGGCGCTCGTATTTCACTTATCGTCGGCTTCTCCGCAGCCCTTATTAACCTGATTGTCGGCGTCATATATGGCGGCATTATGGGGTATGTGGGAGGCAAACTCGATGACATCATGAACAAAGCATCTGAAATCATATTCACACTTCCTGACCTTCTTGTAGCCATTCTACTGGTAGTAGTACTAGAACCAAGTCTTGGCGTCATTATTTTGGCTCTGTGCTTCACTGGTTGGATTAATATGGCCTGGATTGTACGCGGGCAAATGATGCAGCTCAAAAATCAGGAGTTCGTCCTTGCCTCCCGTTCTCTCGGCGCATCGGGAGCACGGATCTTGTTCCGGCATCTGATTCCGAATTCACTCGGCCCGATTATCGTTACGCTAACCTTAGCAATTCCTGTTTCAATCTTCGGCGAAGCGGTTCTTAGCTTCCTCGGGCTTGGTGTACAATCCCCTGCTGCTTCTTGGGGAACGATGATTAGCGATGCATTGAAAGCGATGACCGTCTATCCATGGCGTATCGCATTCCCTGCATTCTTCATCAGCTTGACGATGCTTGCATTCAACATGTTTGGCGATGGCCTGCGTGATGCACTCGATCCGAAGATGAAAAAGTGACGAGGAGGATGACGAATGCAGCTTATGGAAATCAACGACCTTCACGTCTC
>NZ_JMDX01000066.1:0-26186 GCF_000935845.1 Paenibacillus sp. E194 | reverse complement strand
CATCCTGCCCATCCCAGTGTGCGGCCCGATTCAAAATGGATTCGATTTCGAATCTGCTTAGTGACTTTAAGCCCAGTAAGCTGCGGTCTTTTACCGTACGTTCCAACTGTATTGTCATTGCTGCTTACCCCCTGTGGTGTACGATTTTCACTTCATCGATGCCGTCTAATTCCTTCAAGGCAACTTCAATCTCTTCGGTGCGTGAAGTCGGTACATTTTTACCGACATAATCAGGTCGAATCGGCAATTCCCGATGCCCTCGGTCTGCCAGTACCGCCAGCTGAATCATTTGCGGTCGGCCTTGATCCATTAGTGCATCCATTGCTGCACGAATCGTTCGCCCCGTATAGAGCACATCGTCGCACAAGATAATTTTCTTATCCTGTATTGGGAATGGCTCGCTAATGTCTGCCGTCTCCCGCTCTTCCCGCTTCTTGTCATCGCGATATCTCGTGATGTCCAGCTCTCCGACTTGAATGTTCACATTCTCAATCAGTTGGATTCGTTCAGCAATGCGCCTTGCGAAGAAAATCCCTCTTGTCCGGATTCCGACAAGTACGCAGTTTTCAATACCTTTATTTCGTTCGAGAATTTCGTGTGCGATCCGTGTTAGTGCTCGTCGAATCGCTGCTTCATCCATAATGATGTTGAATTCGGTCGTGCTCATTTGGATTTTGTCTCCTTCCGTATTCCCGCCCTTACTCGAGTAAGGACTAGGCTGTATATCAATAGTGTGCGCAGATACAAAAAAACTCCTTGCCCGTAGGCAAGGAGTTGTGCATTCACGAAATGTGCGGAAAGAAGCTGCATGAAGCTACAGCGCAGAAGTAGAGGCTCTTCGCGATCCATCATAGCTCTCGGCATCTGACGGACATGCTTCTTCCTTCCGCTCTTCAATGTTCTTTCTCGTAAACGAGCGTTACCTTGCCAGTCTCACGGGACTGATTTAAAGGTCTTATTTGATTAACTGGATTATCCCACTTCTCACGATCCATGTCAAGCAATAGTACTCACATAAATTTTAGAAAATATATTCAACGTCGGTAAGTCTGCGCTTGAGCTCACTCATTACACGCTTCTCTTCCGCCTCGCCCCGGGCTTGGAACGTAACTGAAAACCGAATAAAGCGTCCTGCATCATCCCAAGGCACTGTCGAGATTAACTTCTCTCGAATCAAATATTGGGAGAAGTCCTCAGCCGTTCTGAATTCTGGCCCACCCTGCACCGCCTTTGGCGCTTCAACATAGAGGAAGAAGGAACCTTGCGGCTTAACGGCGCGGAAGCCCGCTTCATTAAGTGCTTCAACCAGCAGGTCATGACGGCGAGAGTATTTGTCCGCGATCGCTTCTGTAATCTCTGGATGTGCCAGACCGTATGCGGCGGCCTTCTGGATCGCGATGAACTGGCCGGAATCGTTATTGTCCTTGACGTCACCGAATGCCTTCACAATGAGCGGATTCCCGGCAATAAAGCCAATGCGCCATCCCGTCATGTTGTACGATTTGGACAAGGAATGGAGCTCAACCCCTACATCCTTCGCCCCGGATACGCTCAAGAAGCTTAACGGCTTGTTGCCGTCATAGGTCAACGCTGCGTAAGGGGCATCATGTACGATGATGACCTTGTGCTGCTTAGCCCAAGCAATTGCTTTGGTGAAAAACTCAATACTCGCTACTGCTCCAGTTGGGTTGTTCGGATAGTTCAAATAGAGCAGCTTGGCCCGTTGGCACACCTCTTCAGGGATCGCATCCAAATCAGGCAAGAAGTTATTGTCCGCCGTAAGCGGAATGTTATACACTTCTCCTCCTAAATATTTCGTGTGCGTGCCCATTACCGGATAGCCAGGAACCGTCATAATCGTGATGTCCCCTGGATTGATAAAGCAGGAAGGCAGCATTGCAAGCGCTGGCTTCGTACCGATGGAATGAAGTACCTCAGTGTCTGGATCAATCCCTTCGACCTGAAATACTTCTTTCAAATAGGTTGCCGCAGCATGCTTAAACTCTGTAATGCCGTTATCAGCGTAACCGCGGTTTTCGGGCTTGGACGCTTCTTCTGCCAATGCAGCCACGATACCTGCGTCAGCCATTTCATCCGGTTCACCGACACCCATATCGATCAGTTCCACATCAGGGAACTGTAATTTGGCAGCAGCCTTAGCTCGTTTAATCTTTTCAAATTTGTAGATATTCGTGTCTTTTCCGTAATTGGCTCCGCCAATTCGCTCTGCAAATGTATGTTGAATATATGTGTTTTGATAAAATTCTGTCGTCACTTATCCAGCCCCTTCTCCTGCACCAGTCTTATATCGGTTATGATGCCAATGTAATAACTATGCTCGATAATGACGACGAAAGGAATGAACGATCTTCAATACAATTTGCACTTTTTTCACACGAATATCAGATTATATACTGTTTTACAACTAAATATCATAGTTTAATTTGCATAATTAAGACTATACAACAACTATCTATTACGAATGGAATGAAGCAAGTTCTCCATGTCTTCCGGAAGCGGAGCATGAAGTTCCACAGTCTCCCCGCTTGCAGGATGTATGAATCCCAGCGTCATGGCATGCAATGCCTGTCCAATCATAGTCAGACCGCGTGTCCCTCGACTATACATTGGATCCCCGACAAGAGGATGACCAATGAATTTCATATGCACACGGATCTGATGTGTACGACCTGTCTCCAATTGCAATTCAACAAGGGTCGCGTCCCCGAACCGCTCCATCACCTTAAAATGTGTCACCGCATGCTTGCTGTTATTCTCGGTTACGGTGTACATCTTCCGATCATGGGTATCACGCCCAATTGGGGCGTCGATTGTTCCTTGATCATGAGGCACATTCCCGTGCACAAGCGCCACATATTTCCGTGTAACCGAATGCTCTTTCAGCTGTGCTGCCAGGTGAACATGTGCGCGATCATGCTTGGCCGCCATCAGCAAGCCAGATGTGTCCTTATCAATTCGATGAACAATTCCAGGACGAAGTTCGCCGTTAATACCGGACAAATCACGGCAATGGAACATCAATGCATTGACAACCGTCCCCGACGTATGTCCTGGTGCTGGATGGACAACCATACCACGTGGCTTATTGATTACAATAACGTCCTTGTCTTCAAAATATACATCCAGCGGAATATCCTCAGCTACAATATCAGCTGACTCCGGCTCAGGCATTGTCAGTGTAATGACATCGGCGGCTGCTACTTTGTAGTTCGGCTTCACTGGATTACCATTCACGAGCACATGCTGATCACGTATCCATATTTGTACTTGTGACCGAGAAACCTCTTCTTCAATTGACTCTGTAATAAATTTGTCGATCCGATCTTTCGCATTAGCCGACTCAACCGTCCATATGTAAGGTTCTCGACCTTCGTCCCCTGCTTGTTCTTGCAATCGTTGTTCTTCTGTCATTGCTTACTATCCCCTCTGTGCTAAACCTATGCTTGGTTCGAGTTATGATCTTGTTGTTCTGCAGGTGTACCCGTGCCAGATTGATTCTCCCGCTTAACGGTAACGAGTGCATCAAGCAGTACCAGTCCTACGCCGATACAAATTCCCATATCTGCTACATTGAATATTGGGAATGTGTACGATCCGAAATTGAATTGCAGGAAATCAACAACTTCCCCTGTAAGCAGACGGTCGATAAAATTGCCAATCGCCCCACCTAAGATCAAGCTGAGTCCCAGTGGCAATATGACCCCACTCTGGTGTTTAATCTTCTGCATATACCATACAAGTCCGATTACTACCACTATCGTAATGACAATGAAGAACCAGCGCTGATTTTCTAAAATACTGAAGGCCGCCCCCGTATTCCGATGCGACGTAATCAAGAAAAAGTCACCAATTACCGAAATTTTTTCTCTCAGTTGCAAATTCGTAGCGATCATCCATTTGCTTACTTGATCAATCAGCAAAACGATAAAGGCGATAATATAGTACCACACGTGCCACAGTCACCTCATTTAGTTTTTATTAAGTGTGAAAGAACTTGGAGCTGTGCTCATTGTATCATAGGAGCCGAACCCAAACCAATCCAACGTCTACGCCATTTACCACGCAGGAACGTCCTTCATTTTGCGCATGCTAGACATAAGTTACGCCAACGCGAAAGGAGCGTTCTGCACGAATGAATCAACTATCCTCTGAACAAATAAACAGCTTGCAACAACGATTGCTGCAATCCAAGGCTCAGATCGAGCGCCGTCTACATCACGGAGATCATTATGGTTTGTCCAATTCCTTACGTGAAAACACGGGAGAGCTGTCTACACTGGACAATCACCCCGCGGACGTTGGTACTGAGATGTTCGAGCGCGGTAAGGACATCGCACTAAATGAGCACGATGAAATATTGCTCGAACGCATCGATACTGCCCTATCCCGCATGGATAAGGGACAATACGGCAAGTGTGTTGTATGCGGCAAGGAAATCCCTTATGAACGTCTTGAAGCCGTCCCTTCCACGATGTATTGCATCGAGCATTCCCCTGAGCAGATAGTGTCTGAACGTCGGCCGATTGAAGAACAGTTCCTTATGCCTCCATTTGGACGAACAAGCCTTGACGAAGATACGCAAAATGGCTTCGACGGTGAAGACGCTTGGCAAATAGTCGAGTCTTGGGGGACATCCAATACACCTGCCATGCATGAAGAACGCGACGTCGATGATTACGGAAATCTCTATATCGAAGCATCCGAAGAACTCGATGGCTGTGTTGAAGCCTATGAGAGCTTTGTCGCTACGGATATGACAGGACGCCATGTATCTATCGTTCGCAATCGTCAATATCGTCAATATATGGATAACCAAGAGGGCGTCGGGTTATTCGAGCCTGATCAAGATTATGATGCCGATTACGATGGGAATCAATAGAACTTCGTATCAAGCTGATGCTGAACAATTCGAACAATATCAGCAATAAAGTCACCGATGATAGGCAGATTGAGTGCTCCTAGATATTGTAAAACATAGACAATGATGGCCGTAAAAATCGTAAATCCAATCGCAATTCCAACACCGCGGGCCGCTCCACCCAGGAGGTTCACCCAGATCAGCTTGCGCGGGTTGAAAAGCAATTCATTGTATTCTGAAATTCTAGACTTCTCCATCGCTTGTGCGATTTGCAGCGTATAGTCATGAATGCTCTTCATCATTTTTTTAGCATCTTCTTCATCTTGCGGAGTGGTGATCGAGCCGCCTGCTTTCGATTCTTTCTGATTATTATCCAATGAACTCGAATCCGTCAGTTGCTCCTTACCCTTGGTTATGCGAGTATCATCCTCTTGTTGAATTATTGTTTGTTCACGCTCGGCACTTGGGTTATGCGGATTTGTAGAATTGTTCGAATCATGCTCTGTCATACAGACATTTCCTCCTCTGTGAAAGCCGATGTACTGCATCCCCTTGTATCGCAAAAAGAGCGTGACCGAACAGATGGATTATCCATCTGCAAGGTCAACGCTCTCCCCTCTTATACTCGTCCGCGATTAACGACCACTATAGATTCCCCTGAATTGGAAACATCTATACGCAGGAACTGCTACGCAATTGCGACACGGATCGTCTTTTGTCCCAAATCAACGGATTCCATGCCCTCTTGGGAACCAAATGACAAGTTCGCTACGAGCACGTTATCACGTAGGGTAGACTCGAACGCTTGAATCGCCGCCTGCAATTGTGCATCGACATCCAGAACGATATCGACCCGTTTCTCAATTGGCAGATCAAGCTTCTTGCGCAAGTCTTGGATGCCGCGAACGACTTCGCGAACCCAGCCCTCTTGCTCGAGTTCCGGCGTAATCTCCGTATTCAATGCGACTGTAATTTGATATCCTGATGCTGATGCGAAGCCAGATTTCGCTTGCTTCTCAATCAGAAGCTCCTCACGTGTCACCTCGAAGCTCTCACCGTCTTGGTTCGTAAAGCTCCATACACCGGATTCGACGATACGACGAGTGTCCTCAGCAGCCATCGACTTCAAAGCGCCTTGCAGGACACCGACATTTTTGCCGTACTTCTTGCCCGCTACTTTGAGGTTCAGCTTCAATGTGAAATCAACAAAGCCGGAGTCGCTTGTCTCAAGACGAATCTCCTTCACATTGATCTCTTCCTTGATGACTTCTTCATAAGCCTCCAGATGGAACTCACGATCCATGGACACGATAAGCTCAGACAGCGGTTGACGTGTCTTGATGCCTGTTTCATTACGTACGTTGCGTGCCAGCTCAACGATTTCGCGAGCTGTTTCCATATCGCGTTCCAATTCTGCATCGATCAAGGCTTGATCTGCAACAGGATAGTCTGCCAAGTGCACACTCTCGCTTGTGCCGCCAAGATTCATGTAGATATCTTCTGCGATCATCGGAGCATATGGCGCGATAAGCTTGGACAACGTGAGCAGAACACGGCGAAGCGTTTGGTAGGCGGACAATTTATCCTCTGTCATCTCGCTGCCCCAGAAGCGGTCACGGGAACGGCGGATGTACCAGTTGCTCAACTCATCGATGTAAGACTCGATAGCTTTTGCCGGATTCAAGAAGTCATTCGCTTGCAGTCCTTTGCTTACACTTGCGATCAGCGTATGCAAGCGAGACAAGATCCAACGATCCAGCTTGTTGTTCGACGGACGCTCTTCATATGCACTAGCATCATATTGATCAATGGATGCATACAGCGCATAGAAGGCATGCGTGTTCACAAGCGTATCAATTACTTTGGATTTCGCTTCTGCTACGATTTGCTTCGAGAAGCGCTTCGAGTTCCAAGGTGCACTATCCGACAGCAATGCCCAGCGGAATGCATCTGTACCGTACTCATTGATAATATCCCATGGGTCGATAACATTGCCCTTTGATTTGGACATCTTCTGTCCATTTTCATCAAGCACGTGACCCGTTGAGATAACGGCCTTGTATGGCGCTATGCCTTTATACAGCGTTGCAACGGCGAGCAAGCTGAAGAACCAGCCGCGAGTCTGGTCAATTCCTTCACAGATGATGTCTGCAGGGAACTGTTCTTCGAACTTCTTCTCATCTCCGAACGGATGATGGTGCTGAGCGAATGGCATCGAACCACTATCGAACCATACGTCAATAACTTCTGACGTACGTTCCATCACACCGTGTTCGCAATGCGGACAGTGCAGCTTAACTTCATCCACATATGGCTTATGCAGCTCCAGGTTCTCATCTACTGGCGTCGTCGCACGATCGCGCAAGTCTTGATGGCTGTCTGGCGAGTATTCACCTTTACAGGATCCGCATACCCATACGTTCAGCGGTGTGCCCCAGTAACGGTTACGGCTAATATTCCAGTCCACCAAGTCTTCCAAGAAGTTGCCGAAGCGGCCTTCGCGAATATGACCAGGGTACCAGTCGACCTTGCTGTTATTTGCTATTAATTGTTCTTTAACCGCTGTCGTCTCAATGAACCACGATTCTGTCGCATAGTAGAGAAGCGGCGTTTTGCAGCGCCAGCAGAATGGATAGCTGTGCTCGTATTTCTCTTTGGAGTACAATGTTCCGTTCTCAGACAGCTTCTTCACGATGTCGATATCGCAATCCTTCACGAAGCGGCCTGCAAAATCAGTAATCTCATCGTTATAGCGGCCTTGGGCATTCACGACACTGATGAAGCTGATTCCGTTCTCACGACAGCTCTTATAGTCGTCCTCACCGTGAGCTGGAGCCATATGAACGATACCCGTACCGCTGGAATCTGTTACGAAATCAGCAGCGACAATGAGATGTCCCTTCTCAGGCACAACATATGGGAATGGAGCAGCATACGTCTTGCCAATGAACTCAGCGCCTTTATGCTCAGACAAGATCGTGTACTCACCCTGCATCACATCTTCAACCAGATTTTTCGCGACGATATATACACCGTCTTCTTGCTGAACGCGCACATAATCCATGTTCGGATTCATCGCAAGTGCAGCATGTGCTGGCAATGTCCACGGTGTGGTTGTCCAAGCAAGCACATATTCGCCATTGTCATGCAGCTTGAACTTCACAGTTGCAGATAAATCCTTAACCGTTTCGTAGCCTTGTGCTACCTCATGCGAACTGAGTGTCGTTTGACAGCATGGGCAATATGGGCTTACACGGTGCCCACGGTACAGCAATCCTTTTTTATGAATCGTGGACAGGATGTGCCACACACTTTCAATATAGTTGTTATCAAGCGTGATGTATGGATCATCGAGATTCGTCCAGTACCCGATCGCTTCCGTAAGCTCACGCCACTGCTTCTCATATTCGAATACACTCGCTTTACATTTTTTAACGAATGCTTCTACCCCATAGTTCTCAATTTCCTGTTTGCCAGAAATACCAAGCTGCTTCTCAACACCAAGCTCTACAGGCAGACCATGTGTATCCCAGCCCGCTTTACGCACGACACGATAGCCGGACATTGTCTTGTAGCGGCAAATAAAGTCCTTAATTACACGTCCAAGTACGTGCCCAATATGAGGCTTTCCGTTTGCTGTAGGCGGCCCTTCATAAAATACGAAATTAGGTTTGTCTGCGCGATACTCGATGGACTTTGCAAAAGTGTCTTCCGCGTTCCATTTAGCCAATACGCGCAGTTCCCGGTCACGGGCGCGTTCTTTGACATCAACTTTTCTCACAGTGATACTTCCTTTCTTCGATACATAATTGAGGAAACAAAAAAAACCTCCTCCCAAAAAGGGACGAGGTTCTGCTCGCGTTACCACCCTTGTTCCGTCCAACAATGACTTACAACATTGTCGTACGGCACCTTCATCATGCATGCTTATCCAAGCATACAAGCCCCCAATAACGGAGGGGATCCGGATATGCTTACTACGCTAGCCTTAATCCAACCAACTGCATTCGGCATATCTTCTCTGGGATGATGTCTGAACACGATTCGTTCGTCGGTTCTCACCTTCTCCGACTCTCTGAAGAACGGATGGGCGTGTCAGCGCGTTCCCGTCATTGAATATCACGTTATTAATACATATTTATATCGTGTTTTGCGGCAAATGTCAATCAGCCACCCCTACGACTAATACAATTCTTTAACTTCCTTCACTTCTTCACGCTCAAGCGCATCCCAGCCGTCTTGATTGAGCAGCTCCATCTGAGCCTCAACCAATGTGCGGAAGCGTGCACGGTAGATCGAGGATTGCTTCTTAAGCTCCTCAACTTCCAGCGCAACTTTGCGCGACTTCGCCAGTGCATCGTTCACGATGCGATCTGCATTTTTCTCAGCTTCTTTGACGATAAGCTGTGCTTCCTTCTTCGCATTGCTCTTCACTTCATCCGCAGCTTCTTGTGCAACGATGATCGTTTTGCTCAAGGTTTCCTCAAGATTCGCGAAATGGTCAAGCTTGTCCTGCAAGGAATTTGCATGGTTTTGCAGTTCCTTGTTCTCGCGAATTAGCGCTTCATAATCTTTAATAATCTGATCGAGGAACTCGTTAACAGCGTCCTCATCATAACCGCGCAGCTTGCGGCTAAATTCCTTGTTATGTATGTCTAGTGGTGTCAATGGCATCGTGTGCACCTCCTCAAAATTACAAAAGCATGCGGCAAAGCATGTCCTATCGAACCCTCGTAGCCTGCAAACGTACAGACTGTAGCGAGCTCAACGTGTATAAGTACCTACCGAAATACGCATGCGGCCTTTTTTCGATACGCCTTCAATTTCTATTACTTTGAATCGTCCGAACCCTTGAAGGGAGACAACATCCCCCGCTTGGAGCTGGGTGGACGGATTTTCTTCTACCTTCCAGTTCACCTTGCATCGTCCCGCCTTGATCGGTGTTACGATCTTTGTTCGGCTAAGTCTGAATACATCGCTTGCAATGCCATCCAAACGAAGGGATGCAACACTTATGGACATCATATTCAGCTCTGCATCAGAAGTCCGAAGCGCGGATATTGGGACAATCTCTGTCATTACATTCACGCGATGTACCTGGCGCAGATGTGTATCCAGAAAAGCCCCAATCTCTTCTGTGATCACAATGTGGCAACGATCATCGTTAACGTGAATATCACCAATTTTGTCTCGCTTTATGCCGAGCCCGAGCACAGCTCCCAAGAAATCGCCATGCTCAAGCTGCCCCCAATTGCGGTCGGAAGAAGTAATTTGAAGGACATGCATCCCCATTTCTTCTCCGTCTGCGTATACATAATCGGGAGCAATGAGCGCACGCTTGCGTTCGGCATGCTCATGCCCTCCATCCAAGCGCAGCTGAACATCAGCATTCCGATTGACCAATGTAGACACAATAAAAGCTTGTCTCGGATCCAAAAAATCAGTTCGACGGATCTCGTGGACTTGCGCCGCACGTTCCACCCACTCCGCAGCGCGATCGACAAACACACGCTCATCAGGGTGAAAGTGCGAGTAAATATTTTCATTTGCTGTCATCGCTAGCACTCACCTATTGCTAAATAAAATACTGAAGTACAGCAATTACGCCTCTGTACACGAACTCAAGTGTGAACAATGCCACGATTGGGGAAATGTCCAGCATCCCGCCGATTGGCGGAATAATACGGCGGAACGGAGCCAAATAAGGCTCAACAATCTTGCCTAGGATCTCTCCGATAAAGCTCTCGCGTACATTAGGTACCCAAGACATCAAAATATAAACAATAATTAACCATCTGTATATGTTGAACAGGTAATACACGTATTCAGCAATCTGATACTCCAACAAGGTCACCTCGTTTGCATGTTTTCGTAATCGTCGTGTAGGATTTCTGTGATGGAACCTTGAATTTCAACCTGCTCGGGGGTGCACACGAATATATTTCCACCAACCTTGGATATGTTTCCGCTTAATGCATAGACCGTGCCACTCAAGAAATCAATAATCCGAAAAGCTTGATCCTTCCGAACTCTTTGCAAATTCACGATAACCGAGCGCCGTGAACGCAAGTGATCCGCAATCTCTTGGGCCTCATCATAAGAACGCGGCTCATATAGCACCATCTTGGAGGACTTCTGTGAGTGTATGCTCACTACATTAGCAGCCTTAGAGGATTTGCGCTGGTCAAAATTCGGCGCTTCTACCTCTTGCTCGTTCATATCCGTTACTACTTTCTCACGCTCAATGATTTCTTCTTCTTCTTGAAGCCCTAGAAAATTCATAAATCGGTTCATTACACCCATTACGTTTCCCCTTCCTTCCCAACTAGGACGGTTCCAAATCTCAGCCATGTCGCTCCCTCTTCCACAGCGACTTCAAAATCATTGGGCATCCCCATCGATAAGTGCGGCAATGATATAGACAACGATGATCCCAATTCGTCTCGCAACTCACGTAATCTGCCGTAATCTGCGAAATACGGGGCTCGTCTGTTCCGGTTCAGCTTCGTATGGAGCCATCGTCATTAGTCCAATCGGCTCAATATGAGGAAACGCGCGCAATTTCTCCACAAATGCCGCGGCTTGTTCCGGTTCTAATCCATGCTTGGATTCCTCACCCTAGATATTCACCTGAATGAAGCAGCGAATGTTCTGCTCTATAGCTTCGATTCGTTGCTGCAGCGTCATTCTGTCATCCCTTCTTCCAGCCAATCCAACTCATCATGCGACCGGTCGTCCCGCCCTCCATTCGGTGGGAATAGAACATATCTATATTACAGCCGGTGCACAGTGTAGTACATTCGATATTTGTTGCCAAAATTCCTGCTTGGATCAACAAATGTCGATTCAATTCACGCAAATCAAGCATAGCATGCCCAGATGTTGTCGGACGGATGATATTATTCTGAACTTGCTCCGCTTGTGGATCGCCTGCGAGCACATGCCGTACTTCGCCAATTACGCGCTCGTCCACCTCATAGCAGCAGGAGCCAATCGATGGTCCAATCGCTGCTTGAATATGCTCAAGACGGCAGCCAAACTGCTCCTGCATCTTATGTACCGTTGCAGCGCCAATATTGCTGACGGTTCCTTTCCACCCTGCATGCGCAAGACCGACCACACGCTGGATCGGATCTAAGAACATCAATGGAACACAGTCGGCATAAAATGAAGTCAATAGAACTCCCGTAACATCAGTAACCAAAGAATCCGTATTTTGAATCGCATCTTCACGATTCAGTCTTCCTTTTCCTCGTTCTTCCTCTGTAACGACATGAACATAACTTCCATGCACCTGCTCACCACATGTCCATGCTTCAAATGGCATGCCGCACGCTTTGGCGACAAGCTCGCGATTATGGATGACATCTGCTTCATTATCGTGCACATGCAGCGCACAATTCAATGAGTTAAAAGGCTCACTGCTCACGCCGCCATTTCTTGTTGTGAAACCGGCCGTCAGCTCTGGATAGGCTTCTGTCCATTTCTTCACGTTCAATAGGACAGGGCCTTCTGCTGCCTCAAGCTTCTGTAATTGAAATGGTTCCATGACGATAATCACCTCACCGTACAGTTTACCACAAACCGTACAGTGAAGCCTATTGTTTCTGTACAAAGGCAGTGCTGTCATATTCTTCAGTTCGCGCCTGCTTCATTTCCTCCATTTTCACCAGAACGACATCAGCGCCGATCTTAACAATATTTCGCCAAGGAATGATCAACTCGCTTCCGCCGCCGAACAACCCCATAAACTTGCTGTAATTGGGAACAACGATGGATTCAATTCTTCCCTGTTTCATATCGAGCTCTACATCGCTTACTTGACCTAATTTCTTGCCGTCGATAATGTTGATTACATCCTTCGTTTGAAAATCAGAAATTTTCATCGCAATCACCATTCCACCAGGAATTTGACCGTAGCCAGCGTACATACCTTAGTATATGAACGCAATGGGCAAAATGCCCTGTCAGACATAAAAAAAGCCGCCGCTTAACCGCGGACGGCTTATCTGTTCAAATCAGGTATTACGTGCGAACATGCTTCTGCATCTGATTGATTGCGGATTTCTCCAGCCTCGATACTTGCGCTTGTGAAATGCCAATCTCGTCTGCAACTTCCATTTGGGTTTTGCCTTCGAAAAAACGCATCGATAAAATCATCTTCTCACGTTCGTTCAACTTCCGCATTGCCTCACGCAGCACGATCTCTTCGATCCAAGACACGTCCTTATTCTTCTCATCGCTAATTTGATCCATCACATAAATCGGATCGCCACCATCATGATAAATTGGCTCGAACAAGGACACAGGATCTTGAATCGCATCAAGTGCGAACACGACATCTTCCTTCGGAACATTCAGCGCCTCCGAGATTTCGTGAATCGTCGGTTCACGAGAATTCTGATTGGTTAAGGAGTCGCGCACTTGCAATGCTTTATACGCGATGTCCCGCAAGCTTCTGGACACCCGGATCGGGTTATTGTCCCGCAAGTATCTGCGAATTTCTCCGATAATCATCGGAACCGCATATGTAGAGAATTTAACATTTTGACCAAGGTCGAAGTTGTCAATGGCCTTCATTAATCCAATACAGCCAACTTGGAACAAGTCATCAACGAATTCGCCTCGGTTGTTAAATCGCTGGATCACACTCAATACGAGCCTCAAATTACCGTTTACCAGCTTCTCCCGAGCCGATAGCTCGTTTCGCTCCTGTAATGACACGAACAATTCCCTCATTTCGGCGTTCGTGAGGACGGGCAACTTCGATGTATCGACACCGCAAATTTCGACTTTGTTTCGGGTCATTCGTATTACCTCCCAGGGATGAAACATTAATGTACATTATCTCCCCGGGGTGCTTTTTTATTCCTGCGATTCCTGCGCCTGATCTGTTCCAATCGAGCCGTTTTCCGCACCCGTTCAAGCAGTGAAACGTTTACACCATCTTATTAAATTCTTTGCGCAAACGCTTAATAATCCGCTTCTCAAGACGCGAAATATACGACTGGGATATGCCTAGC
Organism: Paenibacillus sp. E194; assembly: GCF_000935845.1. Taxonomy (NCBI): domain Bacteria; kingdom Bacillati; phylum Bacillota; class Bacilli; order Caryophanales; family Paenibacillaceae; genus Paenibacillus; species Paenibacillus sp. E194. The sequence goes on along the minus strand of NZ_JMDX01000066.1, from coordinate 12,284 downwards.
ATATCGGCCACATCCTTCTGTGTCTTCTCTTCTCCATCCGTTAATCCGAAGCGCAGCTCCATAATCATTCGTTCCCGATCACTTAGCTTATCCAAGGCTTTGTGCAGCAGCTTGCGGTCGACCTGCTCCTCAATATTTTTATAGATCGTATCATTTTCTGTACCGAGTACATCCGATAACAACAGTTCATTGCCGTCCCAATCAATATTGAGCGGTTCGTCAAAGGATACTTCTGTTCTTGTTTTGCTGTTGCGCCGCAAATACATCAAAATTTCATTTTCGATACAGCGCGATGCGTAAGTCGCAAGCTTGATTTTCTTTTCTGGATCAAATGTGTTAACAGCCTTAATCAGCCCAATAGCACCGATCGAGACCAAATCTTCAATATGGATGCCTGTATTTTCAAATTTGCGTGCAATATATACTACGAGACGCAAATTACGCTCAATCAACATTGCACGTACTGCAGACTCCCCGGTCGACAGCCGTGACAGCAAAAATTCCTCTTCTTCCCTGGTTAACGGTGGAGGCAGCGCCTCACTTCCGCCAATATAATAAATTTCATCCCGCTTCAGTCCTAGCCAGAACAACAGCCGATAATAGTGAAGCTGCATCCTTAGTTTCCATTGCAAACGCATCGCCAATCCTCCTAAAACTTAGTGATGACAGGGTCGTTCGTATAGGTACATCAGTACATTCGTTAGAATAATAGCAATGTTCATTCTAGCAGGCCGCTTACGAAGCACGGTGAGTAGAATCCGGCATATCATGAAAAGTAGACTCGTTCTCTGAAGTTTGCAGCAAATCCGGATGCACGATAGCTTGAAAGGCACCATCATGTGACAATATCCCGCCATCCAACCCGATAATTACTTTCGTACATAGATAAGTCTCGTTCTCTGTGCGTATTCGAATTGAATCCGGACGCAGTCCCATCATCCACTGCATGTCACGATTTACCCCACGATAAGGGATGAGCCGCAGTCGGGATTCGTCCAGCATTCCTCCGTCTTCACTTGTTCCCTTCCAAGACTGAAGCATATCAAATGGCTGCTCTGACCGGAGCCTCTTCAACCATTCCGAAGGCAGAACGCCCTCCCACAGTCTCGATTCCGTTACCACTACAGGTGCTCCTCCTAGTGGGTCTCGCAGATGATTGCCCGTATCTACGAGTCCTGTACATTGTCGAACTGTATCGCCTATATAGATATCCAATTGCACCAGTTGCTTCACTACCTGCTGCTGTCTTGCGCTATGTCGCCATACGAGACGGAATAATGCGTAAGAAGCAGGAAGAGCAACTACGAGAAATCCGATTCCAGCTTGAAAGGAAGTGCGATAGGCATCCATCCATTGTGTCGCACGATCAGATATCGACCAAACCCGCGCATCCTGCAGCAAATATTGCAGCCCAAATGCCCCGCCAGCAATGACAAAGGCCGAAAAGTAAAAGACAGCAACATTTTTAAGAAAATATCCGGCATTCTGAAATCCAAACGCCAAGATGATCATAAGTATAGATAAGAGTAATTTGCCAACATACGTATAGAGGATCGGATAGGAAGGAATAAAGAGTACTGCTGCATACGCAGTACCCAACCCTGCTGCGGCAATGATCCGCCAGCGCGAAAACTGAATTCCGCGGATCTTCGCTGTCATTCGCAGCAGCGTCCAATCCAATACCAAGTTTAGGCCGAATAGAAGATCGGCATAGATGACGGTCAATGCGCTTCCCTCCTTTTTCTGCCGCCAACTATTGGGAAGTTATTAATTAGTATAAAGAGTGATGTATTCGAAGTCTGTCTAATGATGGGTGTGGAATGGCACTTTTTTTGTCGATCATTCCAATCTTCATCGGAAAGGATCATTGGATAGCGGCGCTAATCGCCGTCTGAGGTGGTCATGGAAAAAACAAAAAGCGTCTGCCTCAATCGGCAAACGCTTATAGCAATGTAGTACTTATTAATCGTTATTTGTGTTACGTGGACGGTTACGCAAAAACGTCGGAATGTCCAGCTGATCAGACGCTGGTTGATTGCCGAACGGACGCAATGTAGACGAGGAACGAGATTCCTGAGATTCGCCAGAGCTTGAACTAGTCGAGCTAGTAGCTGGACGACGTCCTGGGATTGGCGCAGCCGCCTTGCTCTCGAATCCTGTCGCAATAACCGTAACTTTAATATCGTCCTTCATATTCTCATCGATGATCGCACCGAAGATCATATTTACTTCTATATCGGAAGCTTCCGTAACGATTTCTGCTGCTTCATTGACTTCATACAAGGACAGGTTTGCGCCACCTGTAATGTTCATGATGACACCACGAGCACCATCAATGGAAGTCTCGAGCAATGGACTCATGATCGCCTTGCGTGCAGCTTCAGCAGCACGGTTCTCACCGTTCGCAACACCAATACCCATCAAGGCAGAACCACGCTCAGTCATAATCGTCTTCACGTCCGCGAAGTCCAAGTTGATAAGACCTGGTACCTGGATCAAGTCAGAAATACCTTGCACAGCTTGACGGAGTACGTTATCAACTTCGCGGAAAGCTTCCAGCATTGGTGTCTTCTTGTCTACGATTTCTAGCAAACGGTCATTCGGGATTACGATAAGCGTATCTACCTTTTCCTTCAATGCTTCGATACCGATTTCTGCTTGCGAAAAACGTTTGCGGCCTTCGAATGTGAATGGACGCGTAACGACACCAACAGTCAATGCGCCGCATTCCTTCGCGATCTCAGCAATTACAGGAGCAGCACCAGTACCTGTTCCGCCTCCCATACCGGCAGTAACGAATACCATGTCTGCGCCTTTCAGCGTGTTGCTGATCAACTCGCGGGATTCTTCTGCAGCCTTCTTACCTACTTCTGGGTTCGCACCTGCACCAAGACCGCGCGTCAATTTGTCGCCGATCTGCAGCTTGTGCTCGGACTTCGCAAAGTGAAGCGCCTGCGCATCCGTATTTACTGTAATAAATTCAACGCCCTGAACACCATTATCAATCATTCGGTTAACTGCGTTGCTACCGCCGCCACCGACACCAATAACTTTAATCTGGGCCAACTGTTCCATCTCAAATTCAAATTCCAACATGAGTCCTCCATCTCCTCTTCATTGTGCACCGATGGCCTGAAGTCAACTTTATTAAATGAATTCACTAAACATATTTTTAACCGATCAATGAAGCTAGGTTTGTTTGATGATTCCATTGGAGTTGGCTTCCGAGTTGCCGCTTTCTTGGCGCCACCTGCACTGCGTGGACGAACGGAGCGCAACACATGATGCAATACCCCAACACCGCTTACGAATCCTGGATCGCGTACACCAATAAAGTCAGGTACTGCGATTCGTACCGAAGTCTGCAAGGCAACTTGCGCCGAATTGAGAACTCCAGGCATCGAGACTGTGCCTCCAGACAGAATATACCCACCTGGCAATTCCGTGAAGCCTAGTCGCTTCACTTCATTCTTGACAAGATGGAATATTTCTTCCATACGCGGTTCGATGATGTTGGCAAGGAATACTTGATTGAATTCCTTCTCCACATTGCTGCCGATACGCGTCACTTTGAACACATGATCCTCTAGCGCATCCTCAATCCATGCACAGCCGAACTTCAGCTTAACTTTCTCTGCATGGTCAGACATGGTACGAAGACCGTATGCAATATCATTCGTAACGAAGTCCCCGCCGATAGGCAATGTAGACGTAGCAGCAAGCGTTCCATCTTGGAACACAGCAATAGTCGTTGCACCTGCACCGACGTCTACAAGGACGGAGCCCATCATCTTCTCATCTTTAGATAATGCCAACTGCCCTCCGGCAAGCGACATTAATATTAAATCCTTGACATGCAAGCCAGCCTTCTCCACACAACGCAACAAGTTATGTACAGCTGTCTTCGCGCCAGTTATTATCGTGGCATCGACTTCCAAGCGAACGCCAATCATGCCTCGAGGATCATGAATATCCTCCAGTCCATCAACAACATATTGCTTTGCAACCACGTCGATGATTTCACGTTCTGGTGGCAAAGCAATAACTTCTGCTGCTTTGAGCACACGCTCAATATCCTCTTCGCCAATCTCACGGTCTTCATTCGATACCGCGACAACTCCATGGCTGGATTGCAAGCCGATATGATTGCCTGATATGCCTACGTACACTTCCGTAATTTCAATGCCGACCATTCGCTCCGCATGCTCTATCGCATTACGAATTGACTGGACAGTCTGATCAATATCTACAATCGCACCTTTGCGAATACCTTCTGAGTCAGCAGATCCAACGCCGATAATTTGCAGCGTTCCGTTGTTAATTTCCCCGATGATAGCACGCACTTTGGATGTACCGATGTCCAAACTCACAATGATGTCATTGCTGCTCAACCCGTGGCACCTCCTAGTTCCCAATCAATTGGTATGTTTGTATCCCCGGACACTTTGTATGTATTCAACAAAGTTTAGTCATTCCCTCTTTTTTCTACAAATTTTTTGAAGACAAATTCCTTCCATATAAGCAGTTATCGTCTTCTTTCTTAAAAACGTGAAGAAAAAAGAAGGAGAGAACGGTAATACCCATAAGTTTTATTCTAGCATTTTTTCCGTTTATTGAGTAGAGTTTTTTTCTCTCTCCATATTTTGCTCATTCATGGATGAACCATTGTCTTATTCCGTTTCCTTGTTTGTTTCTTGGCCTTTCTCAGGTTCCTTTATATCATTCTCTGCGCCAGCTCCTTTTTCCTGCTCAGATCCACGTACTTTCTCATTTGTATTCTCCGAGCCGGTGCCTTCCTTATTCTGCTCTGAGCTATCAGCTTTTCCATTGTCTTCTTTGGCTCCTTCGAGAGCCTCAATGTCATTGGGCAGGCTGGAATATGGAATATACGAGTCAGCCTTCAGCATCGTTATCCGTCCAGGAGACTGAGATTCCACGACACCGCTCAAGTAAGCTATCTTATCAGGAAGTAGAGGCACAGTCGTCACCACTTCGAACCCAGAACGTGTATACATCTTAATCCGATTAGGATAGGAAGAGGACGGGTAGTAGCGAATCTCCGAAATATCAGCCAGCAGCCCTCTTGGCGTAGCCGCAAGTGCCTTGCTTAGCTCGGCCTTCAATTCAGCTTGTCCTTCCCACTGCGTAAGAACCGGCTTCTCCAGTACAAGCTTCTGCTTGTCCTTCAGCGAGATCACTGCACCGTTCTCCAAGCAAGCTTGGATGCTTCCATCTTCCGTCAACTCATAAGCGACTGGAGCATATTCTTGAATATAAATTTCAATGACTCCTGGGAACTGCTTGTCCACTTGAACCGATTTGACAAATGAGAACTCCGCCTTGATTCGTTCCGCAACAGAACTTTCGCTCGTTCCGAAATACGGCTCACCCGGCTTCACACCACTGCTACTGCTTAATTGTTCATAGCTGACGAGGTGATTCCCAATCCAGCGAACTTCTTTTATTTTACTGATGGATGACCTGAAGAACAGGACAACAAGCAGCACAATTAGAAGGAAGAGGAGCAGCCATTTCACTCTGCCACCTATCCGTTTCTTCCTCACCGGCTTATCAGGCAGCGGGGGTATCGTTCTCAATGACACTGGATTCATCCCCTTCTATCAATACACATTTCAAAGTAACTAGAAACATCATTACGAGAATTATTACAGTCCCCTTCCGTATCAAAGAAGGGGACCGAGTATAAATTATTGCATTATCCGTTGGCAATATCAAGCTTAGGCACTGACATGATTCGGTCAATCTTCGCGCCGAGCCTCGTAAACATATGCTCGATGCAATCGTAGCCTCGATCAATGTGATGAACATTCTCTACGACGGTGCGGCCGCTTGCAGCAAGCCCAGCAATAACGAGCGCCGCTCCTGCGCGCAGGTCAGTTGCCTCAACTGTCGAACCATACAATTCTGGCACACCTTTAATAAATGCATTACTCAGATCAACCCGGATATCTGCTCCCATTCGGGCGAGTTCCTCGACATGCCGGAAACGGCCTTCAAATACCGTCTCCTTCATCACACTTACCCCATCAGCAAGTGACAGTAACACCATCAGCTGAGATTGCAAATCAGTCGGGAACGCAGGATATGGCGACGTTACAATTCGCTCTACAGCCTTCGCTCTACCGAAGCTAGTTACGTTGATTATACCATCACTCGTTGCGATCTGAACACCGGCGCGGCGCAGGATATGGATTAGCGAAGTCAAATGGCTCGCATGCGCATTGGTCAGCGTTACTGCTCCTCGGGTTGCCGCAGCGGCAATCATGAGCGTACCCGCTACAATGCGATCAGGCATTACCTCATACTGGCTTCCTCTTAGCTTCGTAACGCCTTCAACGACGATCGTATCTGTACCAGCTCCTGACACATCCGCACCCATGCTGTTCAGAAAATGCTGCAAGTCAACAATTTCCGGTTCTCTTGCTGCGTTCGTTATGACGCTCGTTCCTTCAGCGAGAACGGCTGCCATCATCACATTCTCCGTGGCACCAACACTTGGAAAATCAAGATGAATATCTGTCCCTATAAGCCGTTCTGCACGGCATGTGATTCGATTGCCGCAATGCTCCAGCTCTGCGCCTAATGACTGCAGTCCACGCAGATGCAGATCAATCTTCCTCTCACCGATTGCACAGCCACCCGGCTGATAGATGTGAACCTCCTTGAACCTTGCAAGCAGTGGCCCCATCAAGAAAATAGAAGAACGCATCTGGCGCATCAAATCCTCCGGCACATGCGTAGAATGGGCGCCTGACGCATCAATGGAGACCGTCCCTCCATCTTGGATCGTCCTGCAGCCCAGGCTTCGCATGATGTGCTGCATGACTTCGATGTCTAACAATTGCGGAACATTCTCTATCCTAACGATGCCATCGGTTAGAATCGAGGCTGCCATAATTGGTAAAGCGGCATTTTTAGCTCCTTGGATACGAATCGTACCAGATAGAGGCTTTCCACCCTCAATCACCAATTTGTCCAATGTGTCACCTCCGAGATTACCGCTCACCCACTACTCGATTTTCGGCACCAACGCTGCATGATTGTTTCTCTTGAATCATCTGTTGAATGCACGCTATAAGGGCAAGCACGTCTGACGCTGTTGCTTGACCGGTGATAACAATGAAATTGGCATCCCCTATGCTGAAGAGCATAGCATCGCATTTCCGACAAACCTGTTAAGCAGCGCAGAGGGCCGTATGTGAAAACTGCACAGGTTCCGTCATTTCACTCACCAATTTCCCTATCCCCAGTTCAATCTCAGCAGTATCAATTATTCGTGACACATCCGACCCGTGCGCGCCTGCACTCATGGATACGGCGCTTCAGACCGTTCATGAATGCGCTCAGCATATTCAAGCCTCGACAGCTCTACACTGCGTGTGGATAGCTCCATCTTCATGAATGGAGGGTCGCTCCAGCATAACCAATTTGCCTTCCTCGCTTCCGTGGCAAAGCCACGCCACACCATCTCACAGGGACTGTGAGCTGCCATCAGCTATACTTAGGTTCATATTCACAAGTCGTGCAATCTTGAAGAGTGTACGACGAGGCAGCGGTCTGGGGGAATCTGTCACGATGTATAGAGTATATTATGTTCGGGCGAAACGTTGTGTGACAGGAGCCCATTCCCGATTCTTCTACTATATGACATCCTTACAATTTCAGGACAGTAGCTGCATCAAGCCCCTTATGCTCGTAAATTAGGCACAAAAAAATCGGGCAAGCTTACTTGCCCGATAATCGTTGTAATTCAGCTACTACTCTTGCAGCTGCGTCAGGCTGTCCAAAGGACTTGGCAGCATCAGACATGTCTTTTCGCTTCGCTTCATCAGTCATCAACGACTTGATATGGCCGAACAGAGCTTCTGTCGACAGTTCTTTCTCGGTAATCATAATGGCTGCTCCCTCATCCTGCAAAGAGCGCGCATTCGCTTCCTGGTGATTGTTCGTCACATTTGGCGACGGGATCAAGATGGAAGGAATTCCGAGAGCAGTCATCTCTGCAAGTGAAGAAGCTCCCGCTCGACTGACAGCGAGCGTTGTTGCCGCAAGCACTTCAGGCATGTTGCTGATGTAAGGCAGGACATGCAGATGATTGCGGACTGCATCACTCGTCTGCAGCACAGCCTTCCGTGTATTTTCATAATAGTTCTGCCCCGTCACATACACGAAGTGTACATCCGGCAATTGCTTCAGTAATGGCGCCATGCCGATCATCGCTTCGTTCACTGCCTTCGCACCTCGGCTACCGCCTACGATGAGGACAATTCGGCTGTCGCTCGGCAATCCGAGAGTCGCGAAGCCGCGTGCCTTCTCCGCTTCCATCACTGCCGTTGCTCGCGGATTCCCACAATAAACTACGTTTTTTGCTTTCTTGAAATACGGAGCCGATTGCTCGAAGCTAACCGCAACTGTGCTCGTATATCGGCTTAGAAACGTATTCGTCAAGCCCGGAATCACATTCTGTTCATGAATGACGGTTGGAATTCCAAGCTTCGCCGCAGCGTATACAACGGGACCGCACACATATCCACCCGTTCCAACGACTACATCAGGCTTGAATTCCCGCAGCATTTCTTTGGCCTTGCCTACACCGCGAATGAAACGCATGATCGTCTTGAAGTTTTCCATTGAAAGCTTGCGGCGAAATCCTGTAATTTCAATTGCCCGAAAATCCAAGCCTTCTTCAGGAACGAGACGACTCTCCAATCCCTTCTCTGTTCCAATATATAAAAAAGCGCTGCCGGGATATTGCTTCTCGCATTCCCTTGCAATGGCGACTGCCGGGTAGATATGTCCACCTGTCCCGCCACCGCTAAGCACGACGCGCATGACATTCACCTCGCATAACGTGATATATTCAGTAAAATTCCTAGTGCAGTCAGCATTAAGGTCAGCGACGAGCCACCGTAACTAATTAAAGGCAGCGTTATTCCCGTAACTGGCATGAGTCCAATTACGACACCAATATTGATGATCACTTGAACTGCCACAATTCCAACAATGCCTGCCGCCAGCAGGCTGCCGAATTTATCAGGCGCCGTCAGAGCAGTTCGCATCCCGCGCCACACTAAGATGAGAAATAAAATCAAAACCGTAACTGCACCTAAAAACCCTAGTTCCTCTGCTAAAATCGAGAAGATAAAATCAGTTTGCGGCTCAGGCACATAGCTGTATTTCTGGCGGCTTGCACCGAGGCCTAGTCCCATAAGACCACCTGGCCCTATAGCAAATAACGACTGAATCGATTGGTATCCAGCCCCCAGCGGATCCTGCCAAGGATCCAGAAATGCGGTAATCCGCAGAAGCCGATAGGGCGCAGCAAGCACGAGTCCAACGAACCCAACTACCCCAACTGCAGCGAGCGACATCAAATGCTTCATCTGAGCTCCCGCCACAAAAATAACAAGCAGCACTGCACCAACCATGACCGTTCCTGTACCGAGATCCGGCTGCAGCATAATAAGTCCGAACGCCGTTCCCATAATCGCAAGCGGCGGCAGCAGCCCCTTTGTAAAGCTCGTAATGCTCGTTTGCTCTTCGGAGAGCATTTTGGCCATGAACAGAATCATCCCGAGCTTCATAAACTCGGACGGCTGTATGCCAAACGAACCGATTCCTAGCCAGCTTCGCGCCCCACCCCGAACATTGCCGATTCCCGGAATGAGAACAACAATCAGGAGCACGAAGCAAATAAGAAGTCCAATCTTCGCATATCGCTTCCATACGCGATAGTCCGTATTCATCGTAACGAACATCGCAGCAATCCCCAGCAGAGCAAACAGCAATTGACGCTTAACAAAATAGTACGAATCTCCATATTCCCGGAAGGCGAGAACAGCACCGGCGCTGTATACCATAATCATACCGATCGATAGCAGGGACAGTACCGAGACGATTAGCCACAAATCGGGCGCAGTGCGTGCTTTGACCATGCGGTACACCTCTATTAGGACAATGTAGGGGCTTGAACACCCCCCTACTACAGACTATGCACCGCCGCTTTAAACATGCGTCCCCGATCTTCATATGACGGGAACATGTCCCAACTTGCACATGCTGGTGACAAGAGAATGATATCGCCTGGCTTCGCATAAGCGTGCGCCATAACAACAGCTTCCTTCACTGCGCCGGCTGCATGATCTACATTGTCGACGACAGATATATCCGTTAAACCTGCCTTTTCGGCAACTTGTTTCATAATGTGACGTGTTTGGCCCATCGTAACAACAGCCTTCACTCGCTCTGCCATAATGGGGATCAGCTCATGGAAGTCCAGCCCCCGGTCAAGTCCACCCGCAATAAGAATAATATTGCGTTCGAATGCACCCAACGCCATCAGGGTAGCCTTCGTATTCGTAGCCTTAGAGTTATTGTAGTACTTCACACCGTCCTGCTCGCATACGAATTCAAGACGATGCTCTACCCCTTGGAACGAACGCAGAGGCTCTGCAAGTGCTGAAGGCTCTGCACCTGCAGCAATCGAAATGGCACACGCCGCCAAGGCGTTATCCACGTTATATCGCCCTGGGATGCCGAGTTCCACGACAGAAAGAATCCGATGCATTGGGCCTGAGCCATCTGCATAAACGATCATTCGCTCCTCTTCCTTTGCCTCAACCTCATAGGATGGCTCTACGAATACACCTCGCTCCACGCGCTTCATCGAAGATACCCACCACTTCGTCGCTTGAATATCGGATGCAAGACTACAGCAAGTCTCATCATCTGCGTTCAGCACCGCAATATCTTCACTACCCATATTGGCGAATAATCGTGCCTTCGAATTGACGTAATCCTCCATCGAGCCATGATAGTCAAGATGCGTCTCAGCAATGTTAAGCAAGCATGCAATGCGAGGGCGAAAAGCGCTTGTCCCCTTCAACTGGAAGCTGCTAAGTTCCACGACCAGTGTATTGTCCTCGTCCGCTTCCTGAGCCGCTTGACAAAGCGGAGTGCCTATGTTGCCTGCAACAATCGGCTTCATTCCTGCAGCTTCCAACGTCTTGCCTACCCATGTTGTCGTTGTCGTTTTTCCATTGCTTCCCGTAATCCCGATAATCGGAGCTGGACTTAGCTGATACGCAACCTCTACCTCCGTAACGACCTCGATGCCAAGTTCCACAGCGCGGGCTACTGGAGGAGCCGAATAGGGGATTCCCGGATTTTTGACTACAAGCGATACCTGCTCATCGATCAAGTCATCTGGATGATGCCCGCATACAACACAAATGCCCAAAGCTTCTAATACCGAAGCTTCGGGGCACTTGTCGCGATCCTTCTTATCATTGACGGTGACAATCGCACCGAACTTGTGGAACAATTGCGCTGCGCTGACGCCGCTCTTGGCTAAGCCAAGTACAACGACGCGCTTCCCTTGATACGTTTCTGGGTGATTCATTCGTTACATCCCCTTGTTGATCCATAATCCAAGTCCGGCTAATACGATTCCCACAAGCCAGAACGTGATAACTACTCGCCATTCCGACCATCCGCACAATTCAAAGTGATGATGGATCGGGCTCATCTTGAACACGCGCTTGCCGCGTGTCTTGAAGGATACGACCTGAATAATTACCGACAGCATTTCAATGACGAAGATACCACCTATAATAATGATGAGCAGCTCTGTCTTCGTTAGAATCGCTACCGCTGCAATGGCTCCACCAATCCCGAGCGAGCCTGTGTCACCCATGAATACCTTAGCGGGATGCGCATTGAACACGAGGAACCCGAGCACTGCGCCAACCATGGCTGCTGCGCTGACCGCAGCCGATATTTCCGATGCCTGCATCGCGATGATTGCAAATGCCGAGAAGGCAATCGCACTTGTACCGGCAAGCAAGCCATCTAAGCCATCTGTGAAGTTGACCGCGTTGCTCACGGCAAGCATCATCAGGACGATGAACGGATAGTAGAACCATCCGAAATCAAGCCCTAGAGACGTCCCTGGTATCGAAATAACTGTACTGTGACCGGACTGCCACAACAGGAAACAAATGAGTCCCGCACAAATGAGCTGTCCAATCAGCTTCTGCTTTGCAGTTAAACCGAGCGAACGTTTAAAAATAATTTTAATATAGTCATCTAAAAATCCAATTAAGCCAAATCCAAGTGTTGCGATAAGCAGCACATAGAAATCGGTATCCATCACCGAAAATTTAAGGAAAGAGAGAGCAAACGCAAGTAAGATAATTGCGCCACCCATCGTTGGCGTTCCTGCTTTTTTCAAATGAGCCTTCGGACCATCGTCACGAACCTGC
>NZ_JMDX01000065.1:0-26378 GCF_000935845.1 Paenibacillus sp. E194 | reverse complement strand
AACAGTGTGCAACAGGTAAAAAATTACTATTTCAATTTTATACGATCTCCCCTATTGAACTGTGCATAAAACCGCACTGCAAAAGGCTTTATCGTGATTCGTATTTCGATTGGCCTTACTTATAACTACCCCATTCGCCCCTGTTTTACACAGCTATAGGCTATATTCATGATCGTACACAATAATAGCAGCTATCTGCATGCCCCACTAAACCATAAGCAACATCCATCTTATCATCTTCATTCATTCGAGCATACATGTTTTTTCATTTTTCTACATTTAGGCCATGTACCCGAATTCCTCAGCAGTATCCCCTGACATTTCTACACATATCATCACTACACCTAATGATGATTCATCCGCATATGAGTCCCCTTATATAGAAATGAAGCCATTGATCCATAACCTATTTACTTTCTTTCTAATGGAGTATCAGTGACCCTGAACGAATTAAAAAAGGATCGAACCTAGGCCTAAACCTAGGAGCGATCCCTACTATTGCACATTTATCTTAGTTGCTGCGCTCACGCATGTGAGGGAACAACAGTACATCACGAATAGACGGCGCATTCGTAAGCAGCATAACGAGGCGGTCTACACCGATGCCAAGTCCACCTGTTGGAGGCATGCCGTATTCCAATGCACGAATGAAGTCATCGTCCATTTCATGTGCTTCATCGTTACCATGCTCACGCTCTTCCAATTGCGCCTCAAAGCGTTGACGCTGATCGATTGGATCATTAAGCTCGGAGAATGCATTTGCATGTTCACGCGCAACGATGAACAGTTCGAAGCGATCTGTGAAGCGAGGATCCTTGTCGTTCTTCTTCGCAAGCGGAGAAATTTCAACCGGATGCCCCGTAACGAATGTTGGCTGAATCAATGTTTCTTCTACGAATTCTTCAAAGAATGCATTCAGAATATGACCGAATGTATGGTGCGGCTCTACCTTCACATTGTGTTCCTTCGCAACGCGATGCGCCTCTTCGTCTGTCATCTGTGCGGAGAAATCAACACCTGTCACTTCTTTAACTGCATCCACCATCGTTACACGGCGCCATTGCGGCGTCAGATCAACTTCGTGGTTCTGATATTGAATCTTCGTTGTACCCAACACTTCTTGCGCGATATGCGCAACCAGATTTTCCGTCAGGTTCATGATGTCGTTGAAATCTGCATATGCCTCATACAATTCGATCATTGTGAATTCCGGATTGTGACGTGTTGAAATCCCTTCGTTGCGATATACGCGGCCGATTTCATACACTTTCTCCAATCCGCCCACGATCAGGCGCTTCAAGTGGAGCTCAATCGCAATACGCATGTAGAGTTGCATGTCGAGTGCATTATGATGCGTGATGAACGGACGTGCTGCCGCACCACCAGCGATTGCATGGAGTGTTGGTGTCTCCACTTCCAAGTATCCATGGGAATCCAAATAGCGACGCATCGATTGAATAATACGCGAGCGAGTGACGAACGTCTGCTGAACATCCGGGTTCATAATCAAGTCAACATAGCGCTGACGGTAACGCATTTCTACGTCCTTCAGGCCATGGTATTTCTCTGGAAGCGGCAAGAGCGACTTCGACAAAATCTCAAGCTCCAGCACTTTAATGGACAATTCACCTGTCTTCGTCTTGAATACCGTACCACGAACACCAATGATGTCTCCTAGGTCAAGCAGGCTGTAAGCTTCAAATTTTTTCTCATCGATTGTATCTTGACGAACATAAATTTGAATACGGCCGGACAAGTCCTGGATGTGCGCAAAGCTAGCTTTACCCATGCCGCGCTTAGCCATGATACGTCCTGCAAGGCTAACCTCTACACCTGCTTCTTGGAGCTCATCCTTCTCCATCCCATCATACTTATCGAGCACTTCTTTGGCAGTTGCTGTACGCTCATATTTTGTTCCGAACGGATCTACGCCCAGCTTGCGAAGCTCGTCCAATTTGTTGCGGCGAATTTGCAGCAATTCACTTAATTCCGTTTCTTGATTGACGACGTCCGTCATTACACTCCACTCCTTGTATAATTAAATCGCAATATTCCATGATGTATGATAAATGCTTGGGAACAGCACTTATGCTTTCATGTTCTTTCATTTCTTTTCATGAAAAAAAGGGGATAATGTCCTCACTTCTCACACCGCCGATTGGTGAAAAAAGCTTCCATGTATGGAAGCTTTCATCCCAACTTCTCATGTTTGACGCCACAAACTGCTCAGCGGCAGTCGATTAGCGCTTAATCTCGAGAATTTTGTATTGAATCACGCCTGCAGGAACGTTCACGTCCACAGTTGTGCCCTTTTGTTTGCCCAAAATTGCCTTACCTACCGGGCTTTCATTCGAAATCCGGTTCTTCAATGGATCGGATTCAGCAGTACCGACAATTGTATATTCCATCTTGTCGCCGAATTCCAAATCCTCAACGATTACCGTCGAACCAATGCTCACTAGATCTGTGTCAATTTCATCGTTGTTAATGATCCGTGCGTTGCGAAGCATTTTTTCCAATGTAATGATACGACCTTCAATGAATGCTTGTTCATTCTTCGCATCTTCATATTCGGAGTTCTCGCTGATGTCGCCGTAGCCGATCGCTACTTTAATCCGCTCTGCCACTTCACGACGTTTAACGGATTTGAGGTTTTCAAGCTCATCCTCCAGCTTCTTCAGACCGTCCTGGGTCAGAATGACTTCTTTATCGCTCATCTTACCGATTCTCCTGTCATGATATATTTCGCATCCAGCCTCAGGGCCGCTAACAACGATCGATGCGAATGCAGCCGATGCGAATGCTATAGTTCATCATATGGCTTGATTGCCACATCATGACTCCACAACTTGGTCGTTCTTTGTCATACATAGTCGTGTAATATACACCAAGCCCGAGGCCAATTTTCTATTGTTGAATTATATGGGATGGATTTGCAAAAGTCAATGAGACCGCACATGCCCTTGAAAACGCTTTGATCCCCTGAACATGCGCCCGTAACGGCTTCTATATCAGTAATTACTGAACCGTTGATTCAGCCTCTTGCTTCTCATTCACTTGACGTACATACTCCTCCAGCATGCGGGCAACTTCATCGCGGCGTGTTTCTTCCATGATGGCATCCTTCACACGCGCGGCAGAAGGCAATCCCTTCAAGTACCATGCCAGATGCTTACGCATCTCCTTCACTGCAACCTGCTCGCCTTTAAGCGCAATGAGGCGATCCATATGAACAAGCGCAATACGAACTTTCTCTTCTGCCGACGGATCTGGAAGCAGCTCTCCTGTTGTCAAATATTCAATCGTGCGATACAGCATCCACGGATTTCCGAGTGCACCGCGTCCAATCATGACGCCGTCGCATCCTGTCTCTTCCAGCATACGCTTCGCGTCTTCTGGAGAGAACACATCCCCGTTGCCGATAACCGGAATCGAGACATTTTCCTTAACTTGGCGAATATAGCTCCAGTCCGCTTGACCCGTATACAACTGCTCGCGTGTGCGTCCATGTACACTGACCGCTTGACCACCAGCACGCTCAACAGCCTTGGCATTCTCCACTACATAAATGTGATCGTGATCCCAGCCGATGCGCATCTTCACCGTAACCGGTTTATCAACAGCATCAACAACGGCCGACACCATCTCATAGATTTTCTCCGGGTTAAGGAGCCAGCGAGCACCTGCATCACACTTTGTTACCTTCGGAACAGGGCACCCCATATTGATATCAATAATATCGGCATTTGAATCTTTATCGACAATTTTGGCTGCTTCGACGAGCGATTTTCGATCCCCGCCAAAAATCTGCAGACTAAGAGGCTTCTCCCGATCGTCTACATACAGCATCTCACGGGTACGCTCATTGCCATGTACAAGCGCCTTGTCACTAACCATTTCTGCGCATACGAGTCCGCATCCGAATTCCTTCGCAATGAGACGGAAGGCAGGATTGCACACCCCAGCCATGGGCGCAAGCACGACTTGGTTTTTCATTTCTATATTTGCAATTTTCAGCATTGCTCGCACTCCTTTCAACTCTATCCCTATCCATGCGGCCAATATGCCACACGGTTATCTATACAAAACAGGATTACCAATGTTCCATTTTACCGAAAGGAACCCGGTGATGCCAGTTCATCATGTGAAATATTTAATTGCTTGCATATTTCTTTCATCATCTGCTCATCAAGCTGTCGATTCCCCCGCTCTATTTCACCGAGCACGGATACTGAGATGCGCACGCGTTCAGACAGCTGCTGCTGCGTCAATCCTCGAAGCTTGCGGAAAGCCCGGATTCGCTTGGCCACTTGCAAGGACTCCAATTCCGAATACCTTCCTTCCCATCCAGTGTTCCCAAGGCATGATGAACGAATGCGTGCAATTCGACAGCCGACTTCGGAACAATATCAGCAAGCGGCACGAGTACGAACAGCCGCTCTCCCATACGAGGATGCGGCAATGTAAGCAGGTCTGTATTCCATGAAGTATCGCCCATCCATAGCAAATCCAAATCAATGACGCGCGGGCCCCAACGAATATCCCGCACACGCCCCATTTGCTTCTCAATCGCAAGCATCGCCATCAGCAGCTCATCAGGCTGCAACGTTGTCCGAACACAAGCTGTCATATTTAGAAAGGCAGGCTGATCCTCATATCCAACCGGATCTGTCTCGTAAATTGCAGAACATCGCACAACTTGAATCTGCTCCTGAGCTTGAAGATGTGTCAACGCATCATACAAGGCCCGCTCCCGCTCACCAATATTTGCGCCAAGTGCAATATAAGCAGTCTGCTCTCCAGTATGTGTCACTGGATTGTAATCCATTCCTGCTTTCTCCAGCTCGCTACCGGAGAAATCCGTCTTCATTCCATCCATTTGCTATGCCCCACTCCCGCTTGAACTCGATTCCACTCGTATTCTCGTCATCTCAATCGTCACGCCTTGGAAATGTATATCGAACGGTGGGTTCGGCTTCGTTACGCGTACTGTTGCTTCTGCAATCAATGCATATTGCTCCAATAGGACTGCTGCAATACGTTCTGTCAATGCTTCGACAAGCTGGTAGGACTCTTCTTCAACAATCTGCTTCACGGTATTGTAGATTTCGGCATAGTTGATCGAATGCTCCAACTGATCAGATACGCCTGCCGTGCGCAGATCTATTTGCAAGTCAAGATCAACAATCCAGCGCTGGCCCAATTTCCGTTCCTCTTCAAATACACCATGCCGCCCGAACAATTCAATCCGATGCAGCTGCATACGGTCAGGTTTCGATACTTTCGTATTCACCATGAATATACTCCTCTTCTATGCCAAAATAGGGTGATGTCACGCCTTTACTTCTCTGCGGCTCCATTCCGTTTTCTTGGATACAGCATAGCATCACACATACGAACGGTCTGAGCGATTTCCGCTACATCGTGCACCCGCACAATTTGGCAGCCTTGGGCTACTCCCAACGCAACCGTAGCCGCCGTCCCTTGAATAAGAGCATCCATGGGAAGCTGCAGCGTCTCACGAATGAACCGCTTGCGCGAAGTTCCCAGCAATACTGGGTACCCAAGTTCAACAAGCTCATCCAAATGATGCATGAGTTCCAAGTTATCCTCGTAGTCCTTGGCAAAACCAATCCCCGGATCCAGCCAAATATTTCGTTCTTCGACACCCGCTGCCTTGGCAATCGCCACACTCTCCAGCAAATCCCGCTTCACATCATCCACATACCGCTCATAATTCCGTTCAGGACGGTTATGCATCAAAATGATGGGACAGCCATAGGAAGCTGCGACACGTGCCATCTCCGGCTCACGCTTGCAGCCCCAAATATCATTCAAAATATGAGCTCCCGCTTCTAACGCTTGTCTACCTACTTCTGCCTTGTACGTATCGATGGACAATGGGATATGAGGCATTGCCTCATGAAGCGCCTCTATAACGGGAATAACGCGGCGCAGCTCCTCTGCTTCTCCGACCGGTTCATGGCCAGGGCGCGTTGACTCTCCGCCTATATCGATAATGTCTACTCCTTGTGCGACCATTTCCTTGGCATGCTCGATTGCACGATCGATGCGATCATAACATCCTCCATCAGAGAAAGAGTCCGGCGTAACATTCAATATCCCTTGTACCAAGGTACGGTTGCCCAGTATTAATTCTGCTTGATTCCATTTATACGTGTGCTTCCAAAATGTTGGCTGCAACATATACGCATCCCCCTCCCTGCCATCGTAGCTGATCCAACTTAAAATTTCTTATCCCACCAGGCTTATCGGAACCTACTATTCGCAAGTTTCATGCACTATCTAAATCAATCTCAATAAACTACATCCTCTGAACTGTAGAGGCGCGATACAGATTCAGCAACTTACGCGTACAAGCACCTATCCATCCATCGCCCACTTGTCTCTTCTCACCTTCCGCATCGACAAGAGTCGTCACCGGTACAAGTTCCTGAATGGAGGTTGTCAGGAATACTTCATCTGCCTTCCATAGCTGTCCCCAACCATACTTACCTTCCTCCACATGCATACCTGACTGGCCCGCCAGCTCCATGACCCACTGCCTTGTAATACCAGGAAGTATACCGGTCGATACATCTGGTGTGTGCAGACGACCATCCTGAACAAAAAACAAATTGCTCACGATGCCCTCGGATACATGTCCATTGTGATCCAACATGAGCCCCTCAGCCCCTAATGCGGATGAATCCATTTGTGATAACTCCCGCTTAGCGACGATATTATTCATGTATTGTCCCGACTTAAAGCGCACGTCTGCCTCTGGCCCACTCCGCCGTGTACGAAGCAGCTGCAATGGCTTGCCGCATTCATACAGCTCTTCCTGCAAGGCAGGAAGCGACTTCACAAGCACTAGCACATTCGGATGTGTATACACTTCTTGTGGCAGGCCGAAACCATTCTCGCCCGCACTTACGGTGTAACGAATATACGCCTCCATCAGACCGTTTGCATCCATCACTTCTCGAATATGACGTTCAACACGCCCCATATCCTCTACATAGTCGATACCAAGCACTCTGCAAGCCGATGTCAACCGCTCCATATGCCGCTCCAACAAGAAGGGCTTTCCTCCGTAGGTACGCATCGTTTCAAACAAGGTCATGCCGTATAAAAAGCCGTGGTCCATGACAGAAACCGCGGCTTGATCGACAGTTACTACCTTCCCATTCCAACCGATAACATCCATTAAACGCTCGCCTTCGACTTTAAAAAGTTGCGCAGCATCTGATGCCCGTGATCCGTAATGATCGACTCAGGGTGGAATTGGACTCCTTCAATCGGATATTCTCTATGCCGAAGCCCCATAATTTCGCCTTCTTCTGTAGAAGCCGTAATCTCGAGACATTCCGGGAGTGACTCTCGCTCCACCAATAAGGAATGATAGCGAGTTGCTGTAAACGGGCTTGGCAGCTCTTCAAACACCGACTGTCCCTCATGATAGATTGGGGATGTCTTCCCGTGCATCAATCGCTGTGCACGGACAACCTTCCCGCCAAATGCCTGTCCAATTGCCTGATGACCTAAGCATACACCGAAGATAGGGATTTTGCCCTTGAAATGTGCAATGACATCAAGTGTTATTCCTGCTTCGTTCGGTGTGCACGGCCCAGGAGACAGCAGCAGATGATCCGGCTGCAGCTTCTCAATACCTTCAATGTCGATTTCGTCATTGCGGTATACTTCCACCTGCTCCCCAAGCTCCCCTAAATATTGAACCAAGTTATACGTAAAAGAATCATAATTGTCGATAACAAGTATCATGCTAAGCTCATCCTCTCTCGGCCATACCCAGCGGCATGCCTTACCTAATCTAGTCTCCCCGCTCCATCATGTCGCGTTCGCTCAACTGTACTGCCTTCCACAAAGCCTTCGCCTTGTTCCAGCTCTCCTTATATTCACGCGCTGGATCGGAATCAATAACTATGCCCGCTCCCGCCTGAATATGACCTACACCATCCTTTACGGTCATGGTGCGGATAATTATATTAAATTCCATGTCGCCATTATAGTCAATCCAGCCGAATGATCCCGTATACGGCCCTCTTCGTACTGGCTCCAATTCTTCGATGATTTCCATTGTTCTCACTTTCGGCGCTCCTGTAATCGTCCCTCCAGGGAATGTCGCTCGCAACACATCGAAAGCGTCCTTGCCGGCCGCCAGCTTCCCTTTCACCTCAGAAACCAAATGCATAACATGCGAGTAATATTCAATTGTCATTAACTCATCCACCCGCACGGAGCCGTATTCCGATATGCGTCCAACGTCATTGCGCTCCAGATCAACGAGCATAATATGCTCGGCCCGCTCCTTCTCATTCGTACGCAGCTCTTCTGCCATGCGGGCATCCTCTTCCGGGGTATGCCCTCTCCGTCTCGTGCCTGCAATCGGACGAGTGCTCACTTCCCCATCCTTTAGGCCAACCAGAAGCTCGGGGGAACAAGATACAAGCTGGAAGTCAGGGAAACGAAGCAGTCCCATGTATGGAGATGGGTTAAGCACCCTTAACCATTCATAGAGCCGTTCTGGAGTTTCACGCAGCGCACGCATCTGTCTCATGGACAGGTTTACTTGAAAAACATCACCTTGACCAATATATTGCTGAATCTGCCGTACAGCCTCCTCGAAATCCTCCTTCGGGAATGCCGTCTGCACACCTTCCAGCACATCCACATCGAGAAGATTGCCTTCCTTCAGACAGAGGCGACGAAGCTCAGCGGCCTGCTTCACCTCATCCATACGGCAAGATTCCCACCAGACATCCCAGCGCTTCTTCAACTTATCTGCACGCTGGCAAGCAAGCTCATAGTGGATAGATACCCATTCCTCATATCTGGATTCAGCGGTCTGACTGGAGGACTCATCCTCCTTCATTTGGCGCTTGTACGCCGGTGAGATGCTTTGATCAACCTCCGTCATGACCGCACAGTATAGCGCTTGTTCGTCATGATCGACAATCCATAGCTCATTCATTTGCATGAACACATAATCGGGAAGATCCAAATCATCCACCGCCAATTCGGGGAGCCGCTCAATGGATCTAGCAATGTCATAGCTTATATAGCCGACACATCCCCC
The DNA here is from genome assembly GCF_000935845.1 of Paenibacillus sp. E194. Taxonomy (NCBI): domain Bacteria; kingdom Bacillati; phylum Bacillota; class Bacilli; order Caryophanales; family Paenibacillaceae; genus Paenibacillus; species Paenibacillus sp. E194. The sequence goes on along the minus strand of NZ_JMDX01000065.1, from coordinate 17,278 downwards.
AGTGAACTTCGGAAGCCCCTCTATGCGTGGCCCACGGTAAGGTGACATCCATTCCTTCACCACATCTAACGGAGCTCCCTTGCGTACCTGTTCATTTCCGTCTGACATTACGATGTGTGCAGAATACCCCTTCCCTCTAATCATAGATTCGGGGTCTAACCCCACAATCGTATAGCGTCCACCCTTCCCGCTCTCCAGTAGGAAGGTGCTCTGCCCAGCATCTGCCCATGCTGATTCCCAAGAAGGAATGTGCGTACTTCCTTCCTGCAACTCATACTTAACCACGTACGGAAGGATCGTGTATTGATTATCGATATAACAGCGCCATTGCTCTTGTGTGATAAGCGCCTGTCCACTTGCTACTGTTGATTGAACCATATGACCACCTCTTCACCCTAGTCCATCATCCCTGCTTATCGATCCCAACTTTCCTTGGATGATAATCATTATCGGATTACTGATTAGTATAAACAATGAGACTACGGATGAAAAGATGAACCACTTACATTTTCTGCATTTTCCTTCATATAAAAATCCCCCCATCTCAAGCTATCGTACAGAAGCATTATGCTTCCAAGTACGCAGCTGGATGGGGGGATGTATTCATTCCTTAATCTTCGAAATTAAATAACGGTGTACTTAAATAACGTTCGCCGTTGCTTGGTACGACTGCAACAATACGCTTGCCGGCTCCCAATTCCTTCGCAAGCTGCAATGCAGCATAGATCGCTGCCCCCGAAGAAATGCCGACTAAGATGCCTTCTTCCTTCGCAACACGACGCGCTATCTCAAATGCATCTTCATTCTCAACCGTAATAATTCGATTATAAATCTCACGGTTCAATATATCAGGTACGAAGTTTGCCCCGATCCCTTGGATTTTGTGCGGGCCCGGCTTGCCTCCAGACAATAATGGAGATGAGGCTGGCTCTACTGCTGCAATTTGAATGCCAGGGAAGTTCTCCTTCAGCACTTCACCAGCACCAGAGATTGTTCCCCCTGTGCCAATGCCAGCGATAAACGCATCCAGCTTGCCATCGAGCGATTGAATTGCTTCAACAATTTCTGGACCTGTCGTCTCCCGATGAATCTTGACGTTCGCTTGGTTCTTGAATTGTTGCGGGATAAAATAAGTAGGGTTCTCTTGTGCCAGCTCTTCAGCCTTGCGAACCGCACCATTCATTCCTTCTGCCCCCGGAGTAAGCACAAGCTCAGCCCCATATGCGCGCAGGAGATTGCGGCGCTCAATGCTCATCGTCTCAGGCATAACCAATATGGCCTTATATCCCTTCGCAGCAGCTACCATTGCAAGCCCAATGCCCGTATTGCCGCTCGTCGGCTCTACAATGGTATCTCCCGGCTTCAATATGCCTTCCTGTTCGGCTACCTCAATCATACTTATTGCGATCCGGTCTTTGACACTGGAGCCCGGATTCTGATATTCCAGCTTCACATAAATTTCGGCGCTATCTTCCGGTACAATTCGATTCAGGCGTACAAGTGGAGTATCCCCGATTAGTTCGGTCACGCTATTGACGATTCTTGGCATAGAGAGCCCTCCCACAGGTTAATAGGAATTGAAATATTTCCGACTAATTCACTAGGTTTTAATTTATATTAGCAAGCCGATAGTCGAATGTCAATAGACCTACTCAAAAATATTCCAAGTTTTCTCGTTCTTTGTCTGAAAAATAACAAAAAGCCCGCCCGAATAAATCATCTTATTCGGACGGACTGCTATTCATGTCACCACTTACTGTGATGAAAAGGCTGAATCTGCAATTGACGCGCCGTATTTCTCTCGGAGCGCTTTTCTCCATTGTACTAATGGAGGAGATTTCTCCAGCGCGATTTCTTTGCGAATACGCTCACGCATTTCATCGTGTTGTTCAGGCCTTACTTCCTTCTTGCCAGTAAGCTGGATAATCGCATATCCATCCTTAATCTTAACTGGATTCGAGGTATCGCCTACTTCCATCAGGGACACTTGGTTCAGTTCCGCGTGATCGATGAATGGATCATCCTCATCAATCCACCCTATTCTCCCACCCTGCTGTGAAGAGAAGGAGTCAAGAGAAAGCTCGCCTGCAAGGAAACCGAAAGATTCCCCTTGCTTAATGCGGCCAATAATTGCTTCCGCGTCAGCGATGTTCGATACCGTTATATGTGCCATTTGATAGGAGTTGATTGGCTCGTATTCACCCTTATGTTCACGCATGTACTCGTCAATATCAGCATCACCGATATCAATGCCGTACGTTGCGATTTTTTCCAATAGGAGTTGATTGCGCATGTCTTGGCTTAATTGCTCCGGACTCATTCCTAGTTGTTCTTTCATTGCTTGGTAATAAGCCTCTTCACTTTCATAACCCTTCATCTGACGCTTAATCTCTCGGGTAACTTCTTCAGAGGTCACCTCAACCCCCAGCGACTTCGCTTCCTGCTCAGCCGCTCGGTTCGTCAGCATCTGCTCCAGTACTAACCCACCGTACTGCTGCTCCAATTCTCTGTTCCACTCTGCACGCGTAATCTTATGCGACCCAACTGACGCAACGACTGATGAGGAATCGGATGAAGCAGCTTCGGGGGGCCCGACCGGAACATCGAGCCGTGAAATAAGTATGCCTGCAAGCACGATCACACAGGCAAACAATATAATAATACAGCCCCATAAGCTCTTGACTTCTCTCGTCATATCGCTTGCTTCCCTTACCTCATATTTCCTTGTAGCACGCCTGTGCTTACACTTACTTTACGATTGCGTCTTCTTCGTTACTGCCGCAGCAGCCAGCTTCTCAAGATCATCACGATTGAAGGCATATGCCTCGTTGCAGAAATGACATACAACTTCAGCTTTATGATCCTCATTAATAATCGCTTGCAGCTCTTCCTGTCCCAAGCTAATAAGCGTGCTTTCCACGCGTTCTCTTGAGCATTGGCATTGGAACACAAGCGGCATCCGATCCATAATGTGAACATCCTTCACGATCCATGTTACCAGCTCATCAAGCTCCATACCTTGATCAAGCAAGGCTGTTACCGGAGGTAATGTACTTAACGATTGCTCAATCTCCGTTATTTCCTCATCAGACAAGCCTGGCAGTAATTGAATAATGAATCCACCTGCATGTAGTACAGAATTGTCAGTGTCTACGAGTACGCCAAGCCCGACTGCGGATGGCGTCTGCTCCGAGGTTGCAAAGTAATACGTAAAGTCCTCACCCAGTTCTCCCGAAATAATCGGAGAACTTCCACGGTAAGGCTCCTTCAAGCCTAGATCCTTCGTAATGTGAATGAAGCCGCTGCGGCCTACTGCTCCCGCAACATCCAGCTTGCCCTCGGCGTTGCTTGCCAAATGAACTTGGGGATGTGTCACATAGCCGCGAACCTCTCCACGCGCGTTGGCATCCGCAACGACCTGACCAATGGGGCCATCACCCTTCACCTGTACCGTAAGCTTCTCTTCGCCCTTCAGCATCGCACCCATCATTGCAGCAGCCGTTACTGTACGCCCTAATGCAGCTGTTGCTGTTGGGTATGTACCGTGGCGACGTTGCAGCTCATTAACCAAGTTAGTCGTGCGCGCAGCAAAAATCCGTACCTTTCCACCTAATCCTGTCCCACGGATAAGCATATCCTGCACGGTATCTTGAGTGATGTTCTGTTGTTGCTTGCTCTCTTCCATGAGTGCCTCCTGTTGCCTTACATATTTTAAAAACGAATGACAGTTTACAACGATTTCTCTATATTATTGGTTACGATTGTAAATGAGACGCAGTCCTTCAAGGGTCAGCAAGGGATTCGTCGTATCAATTGTACGCGATTCGCTTGCAATGAGCTCCGCCAAGCCACCTGTTGCAACGACCTTAGGTTGTGCGCCTAGTTCTTGGCTTATGCGATCCACGATCCCATCAACTTGTCCGGCGTATCCGAATATGATGCCTGCCTGCATGGAATGAACCGTATTGCGGCCAATAACGGACTTCGGCTTCGTCAGTTCAATACGAGGGAGCTTCGCTGCACGCTGATAGAGCGCCTCAGTAGAGATGCCAATCCCCGGAACGATTGCCCCGCCCAAGTAATTGCCTTGCACATCAATCACATCAAAAGTTGTCGCTGTACCGAAATCGACAACTACAAGCGGCATCTCACCACCGTATTGGTCGATGGCAGCAACCGCGTTTACGATGCGGTCTGCACCAACCTCACGCGGGTTTTCATATCGGATATTCAACCCTGTCTTCACGCCTGGCCCTACGATAAGCGGAGTCTTGTACAAGTACGTCTCACACAAGAGTTCCATCGTAGACATAATCGGAGGAACGACAGACGAGATAATAACTCCATCGATATCCTTAACCGAAAGCCCTGCCAGTGAGAATAAGTTGTGGATCATGACACCATATTCATCCGCTGTCGCTTGACGATTCGTGGACAGCCTCCAAAAATGCTGCAGCGTCTCCTGCTGATATACACCTAGAACAATATTTGTATTTCCTACATCGATAACGAGAATCACAGTCTATCCCTCTTTCTTCGCATTCAAGTCAAGATTGATGTCGACCGTTATAACCATGGAAACGCTTATACGGAATTGACATCGACACCGATCAACGCTTTGCCGCGAACGGTAGAGCGTGAACTCGCCCGCTGCTTCAATCTTGATGTATTCTTTACGCTACTAGCAGGTCAGAAGAACACCTGCATGACGCATCATCAACGGTGGCAACGTTGTACGATGACAGATTATAGTATCGCTCGTGCCAACAGAACTTCCATCATTCCATCAGACACGAGCTCCCACACCCAAGTGAAAAATCTATCATGCAGTACGGCACGAAAACCGTGATTATGATCTGCACGTATGGTCTCCCGCTTGTTGTAGTCATTAACACTTAATTTACACAACGCCTATGGCTGTGTCAATTCACAATCGAGACTGCGCTAATATTTCAATAAGCATAAAAAAAGAGTGCACGCTATGGTGCACTCTTTACAATCGCCGAATCGGCGAATGAGGGCTATTCTATTGCTTGTTGTTCTTGTTGTCATCCGGATTGCCTGTGGCTTCTGTATTCGTCTCGGACTGCTCGGAAGGAGCATCTGGACGTTCAACCGCCTGTGGCTCATTACTTCGGAAGTCCTCTGGAGAGGTTCCGTTCGGAATGTCGCCTTCCGGCTTAGCATCAGCTGGGGAATCCCACTGCGTAGGGCCAAGCTTCTCTGGCTTGCCAACAAGGTTCACCTTCACATCGCCAGTTGTCTCAATAATTGGCGTACTGGAAGATGTGCCGCCTGTCACCGATGTGCTGGCAGACTCATCTCCATCTGACTTCTTATCGGAGATGTGGCCATTCTCGATCAATTGCTTGATTTGATCAAGTTCGAGTGTCTCCAACTCAAGCAATGTATTGGCGATGAGGTTCATTTCGCGAGTATGCTTCGTAAGCAATGCCTTCGCACGCTCGTAGCAATCGTTCATGATACGCTGCATCTCCTGATCGATTTCGTAAGCAATCGCATCAGAGTAGTTCTGTTCATGACCAAGGTCACGACCAAGGAATACTTCTCCTTGACGGTTGCCGAACTGCATTGGGCCGAGCTTCTCGCTCATGCCGTACTCCATAATCATGCTGCGCACAATACGTGTTGCTTGCTGGAAGTCACTATAAGCGCCTGTGCCGATTTCGCCGATGAACAATTCCTCAGCAACCCGACCACCAAGCAAACCTGTAACTCTGTCCAGAAGCTCTTGCTTTGTTGTAAGCATACGATCTTCCTTCGGCAGCATGATGACGTATCCGCCAGCACGTCCACGAGGAATAATCGTAACCTTGTGCACCATATCTGCATGTTCCAAGAAGTATCCGATAATGGTATGACCGGCTTCATGGAACGCGACAATACGTTTTTCTCGATCGCTGATCATGCGGCTGCGCTTCTCTGTCCCTACGATAACACGGTCGATTGCTTCGTCCACATCTGTCATCGTAATGTCTTTATGGTTTTTGCGCGCTGCAAGCAATGCTGCTTCGTTCAGCAAGTTCTCCAAGTCGGCACCAGTAAATCCAGTTGTACGCTTGGCAATTGTATTCAACTTCACGTTCTTGTTCAGCGGCTTGTTGCGCGCGTGAACCTTCAATACAGCTTCCCGGCCCTTCAAGTCAGGGCGATCGACTGTGATTTGACGGTCGAAACGACCTGGACGGAGCAATGCTGGATCAAGAATATCTGGTCGGTTCGTTGCTGCGACAATGATAATTCCTTCATTGGCGCCGAAGCCGTCCATCTCGACGAGCAATTGGTTAAGCGTCTGCTCCCGCTCGTCATGACCGCCGCCAAGACCGGCGCCGCGCTGACGACCAACAGCATCGATTTCATCAATAAAGATAATACAAGGAGCATTTTTCTTCGCATTTTCGAACAGGTCACGCACACGGGATGCACCGACACCGACGAACATTTCAACGAAGTCAGAACCTGATATGCTGAAGAAAGGAACTCCTGCTTCGCCTGCAACAGCACGTGCAAGCAATGTCTTACCTGTACCTGGAGGACCGTTAAGAAGAACGCCCTTCGGTATGCGTGCGCCGAGTGCTGCGAACTTGCGCGGATCCTTAAGGAATTCGACGACCTCGACCAATTCCTGTTTCTCTTCATCCGCCCCTGCAACATCTTCGAAGGTAACACGCTTCTTCTCTTCATTATACAAGCGAGCACGGCTCTTGCCGAAATTCATGACCTTGCCGCCGCCACCCTGAGCTTGATTAAAGAAGACGAAGAACAGGATGAACATGATCACAAATGGAATAAAGGAAGTCAGGACCGTCAGCCATAGGCTTTGCTCCTCCATCTTCTTCCACGTAAGCTTGAGGGATTGCTGTGCCGTATCGGCCTTCATAATCTCCTCAATAGCTGGTGAGCTATCTGGAATATACGTTACGAACTGCTGAGATTTCTGTCCATCTGGAATTTTCTTATATTTACCGATGACCAAATATGCCCGACCTTCATATTGAATCGTCATTTCGTCTATATTGTTGGCCGCTAACTCTTTGCGAAACTGGTCATATCTCGGGGTTTCCGTGGCTTCTCCGCCGTTGCCAATGAATTGGACAATGCCGACCACGACTAGAAAAAGAATCAGATAAAAACCAGAGTTCTTAAAAAGCGATTCATCCCCAACCTCCTCTCAAAGACACGAAATTATTGTATCATAGCACGTATTGCCATCACAACTTGACCATCTAAGCGATGAGAATGAATGATTCTACACCTCGTCGGAATAAATCTCACGCTTCAATACGCCAATGTATGGAAGATTGCGATACTTCTCAGCAAAATCAAGTCCGTACCCAACGATGAACTCATCGGGCAGAACGAAGCCTTTGTAGTCTGCTTCCATATTAGTGGTGCGACGCGCCGGCTTATCGAACAGAGTAACTACACGGATCGAGTTCGCCTTGCGGCCCTGAAGCACCTCAATTAAGTAACTGAGGGTCAGCCCTGTATCAATAATGTCCTCCACAATGAGAACGTCGCGGCCTTCAACCGATACATCCAAATCCTTCATAATACGCACAACGCCCGAAGACTTCGTTGATGCGCCATAGCTGGATACCGCCATGAAGTCCAATTCCAACGGTACTGTAACATTCTTGACCAAATCGGCCATAAAAATGAACGCACCCTTGAGCACGCAAATAACGAGCGGACATTTGCCAGCGTAATCGCGGCTAATCTGTTCACCCAATTCCTGTACTTTTGCTTGAAGCTGTTCCTCGCTAAATACTACCTTCTCAATGTCGTTATGCAATGATGGGCCCTCCTATTGTGAATACTCAATCTTATGTGAACGTTAATCGTTCCATGCGGCAAGCCAATGACCGGCTATGTCTTCGTTACCTCATGGATGGACAGATCGCTCATGGGCTCCGCCCTCCAGTGCAAAATGAACGACCGCTTGTGTCGAAGGCTGCACATATGCCGCATTAGAACGCCGCACTCCAGGTATCCACACAATGTGTCCGTTCGCGTCCGCAACAAGAGGAATCGTGTCACGCAATGACGGCGCGATTTTCAAGTCAACGAACATATCTTGCACTTTTTTGCTGCCATTTAGTCCTTGCACCCGCATCCGATCTCCTGGCTGCCGAGTACGAACAACAAGCGGCCAACACAGCTTTTCAGCATCGAATGAAGCTTCCCAAGCCTGTCCGTGATGATGTTGACCTGTTGAAAAGCTCTCGCTCCTTCCGGCATCGCTGCCAGCCTTCACTTCTGCCACAGCCGTCCACCGCAGTGTGCTGTTGTTATTCGGTAATGACAATTGCCCCATTGCATCGGTTCTATGTATCGTAAAGCCAGTCTTGCAGTCTGCACCTTCTGTAGAATCATGGTGTATCCGAAGCCATAGCAAACGCTCATATTCACGCGCAAATACAATGTCTTGAGCAACATCCACCCTCCACGTAGTCGAACACTCGCCTGCTGCTCTCACTCTTGCTGAGTCAACGGCTTCAAAATCAATCTGATCCGAACCTCGTGTAAGATAATTTAATATTAGTTTAATCAACCTGCGTTGTAAAGCAACATGTAATCCTAGAAAGGTGTTCCGATCAAGAATATATCCCGCCTGCACATGCGGAATAAATAATGCGGCATTGCTGTCACCAGACCTACCATCGTTTACCGCCTTTACGTGACGATGAAACAACCTACGGGTCTCCGCTTCCATATAATCATCTTCATCACGCAGTGAGTCCGCCATCCTGCAGAGCGCTTCAACAAGTCTTGGATTCTCCTCCTCAAGCTGAGGGATAATATCCAGCCGCATCCGATTGCGAAAATAACTACGCTTGGTGTTGCTGCTGTCGTTCACATATGGAATGTCCCGCACTGAGCACCAATGGAGCACTTCCACCTTACGCAGCATTAGCAATGGCCGAACAAAGAGCAACCCTACTTCTTCCCGGCTCCACGCCATACCAGCTAACCCTGTGCTGCCTGTTCCTCTTATTAAGCGCATAAGTACGGTCTCGGCTTGGTCATCCGCATGATGAGCAAGCGCAACATGAGTAGCTCCATATTGACTGGCAGTACGGATGAGGAACTCATAACGAAGCAGCCTTGCTGCCGCCTGAGGATTAAGTCCTTCCCGCTTCGCTAAACCAGGAGCATCAACCCGGATCATCTCAAATGGAAGTCCCAATCTTGCCGCTTCCTTCTCGACGAATCTGGCCTCTTCATCTGATTCTTGCCCGCGAAATCCGTGATGAACATGGGCAACAATGAGCCTGCCCGGCTTGCAGTCACTTCGTTCATTCAATGCAGCCAGTGCATGTAGAAGCAGCATCGAATCCGGGCCGCCTGATACAGCTACTACCATTACAGCACCTGCACCCCAGAGACCTCTCATACACCACTCGGCTTCCAATTGCTCTATCCATTTGTCCCAAGCATTGAATTGCTCACCGTTCGCTGATTGTCCTGCTGTCATTATTCATCCCCGATTCCCGGCATTCATTCAAGCACCTGCATGCTTCCGCAATAAAGCTCCACGCACGTGCAGGTTCATGTCCATCTTGCTATGTATGAAGCATACCAAATCGATGAAGCACGTTCAAAATTAGCGTGCTACCAATCGAGCCCGTGAAGCCTGCACTGCATCCATCGGAAGTCGATTGCGTTCACCCACTTCCAATTCGAACATCTTCTTAATAAGTATGTATGTATAACTACGTTGTTCCTACGGATAAGATGCATATGATTGTTACCAATATACCACAATTTTAGGCTATAAAATTAATAGAAGCTTCCTGTCCACCATGCGATACTAATTACAAACAAAATAACAGATACAGCAAAAAGCCACTTCATCCATAGCGGAGTTGGCCGATATGGCCGCATCCCCGATCGATGTAAGCGGCGACTTAATTCATCCCACATCCGGCACGCTTCTTCCGAATTGGAAAATGTCCCCTTTAACGCATGGACAAGCCATGACTCATAATGCCGCAGGACAGGATGGGTATGAATAAGCTCCAATACTTCCTTTACTTCCCGCATTTGGGGCAATGCCCGCTTCATGCGCTCACGGAGCTCCTTTCCCCCGAGCACCTGAATCGTCAATATGGCAAATGAGAACAGATCATATCCATCATCTGCGGTACGCGAGCCCGCATGCCAATACCCCCGATCATACATTTCAGTGAATTGCTTTACGCTCTTCCCTCTGCTCGTTAATCCTCCATAATCAACAAGCTCAACCTCTCCGCCGTTACCTACAATGACATTTTCCGCCTTAAGATCGCCGAATACCCATCCATGCCGATGTACATTATGCAGCTTCGCCAGCAGTTTGCTTCCCACTATACCGTACCACCTGGGGCCCTTCTTCCGGATGTAAGCTTTAATACTATCACCTGGAACATAGCGCATTACATAAAAGGATATACGCTCCCCATTCATATCTGCATCATCTACATCAACAAGGAAGGGACGATTGTCTTGGTGATATGATGTTCGGGAGGATGTTCGCCGCTGCTTCTCCAGACTGCCAAGCGCATTCACTTCCGATTGGAGATCAACGGCGTTGGCGCTTATTTTCAACGCAAAGGGGCCTATCGCTCCCCCACGTCCATCATTAGGGGCCGACAGCATCGTCACCAGATAGACTACCCCATTGGCGCCACTTCCAAGAAGACGCTCAATCCGATAGGCACGGTGATTCCATACCCCATGCAGCACCATGCCTGCCCGCAACTGGCTGTGGGAGTCTCCCTTTTGGGGTTTTTGAGATGCTTTATTGAGTTGTCGCCTTTCCTTAAACGATGTAGTCACTCCATACCCCGTCCATTTCCATTCTTTCATGATGATTAATAGGCACCACTTCTGCTTCCTTGTTCACAGTGCGAGGTACCGTACGATAATAATCTATGACTTGCAGCAAAGCCGGGCCAGTCGGTGTTGTCCCACGCATATTCAGTCGCTGGAACAACTTCTTCGCACGCGTGATCTCATCCGTCCACTCTAAGTCCTGTACTGCTTCCTCTCCCCCATATGGGCCAGGAAAATGAAATACACACAGCTCACTCTTGCCGCTTCGTGCTTGCAGGTTAAGCATTAAATCCCGTATCGCTTCCTCAACTGCGGCCAGCTTCGGCTTCATGCTTGCACTAGCATCAATAAGCAGCGCCACCTTGAGCGCTGACTGTTCCGTCATATCGTCCATGACACGAACCACTTCAGAGCGCTTCTCCGGTGGGAGTGCTTGCACACCATCAGTTGCAGCATCGCCCAGAATTAGCTTCAATTCCTTATTCACAGCCTGCTGTATCGTCTGCACTACTGTCTTACGCGTCATCATCTGAATCGTCTGCGACAGCTCATGCGATTGCACGATGCGGCTTACACCACCACCTGCACTAGCAATCTCTTCAATCTCGCAAGCACCCAATTGCCCAATTGTACCATAATCAACAATGCCGACTACATTGACCGTTATTCCATTCTCCCTTGCCTCCGCGGCGGCAAGGGCAGGCTGAATGCCTACATTGGAGCATCCATCCGTAATGAGAAGAATTTGCTTCATCATCCTCATTCATCTCCCTATGGTCACTATGAATCTAGTTCTAGTGTGCCCCATAATAGGAGAGTTTAACCATAGTGTGAGAGTTCATCCCCCTCTGGAGAAGTCTTAGAAGCAATGGAGGAATAATCGATCATAGTCTGTTTTTGGATAATCAACTGACAGGCATCGGCCGTTCGATTCGATCACCCCCACTCCAATGCAGAGTCGCCCATTGTGGTCGATGTCTCGTTACACGCGTGACAACAATGGTCATATCATCATCAATACATCCGCCCGAATGCCGGATGACAGTCTCTAGCAGGAGATCAGCAATTTCCTGCGGGTCGTCCGTCTCGAGCTCCTGGATGAGCCGCTTCATCCATAATTCCTTATTAACGGCTGGCCCAGGCGCATCAAATACCCCGTCTGTCATCATCACCACAATATCGCCCGGCGATAGAGATGTGTCAACCAATTCAATATCAATATCCTGTAATATACCTATCGGCAAATTGTTTGAGGAAACTAAATGGACCTCTTCGTCTCGCTTAATGAAGCTTGGTGTAGAGCCACTCTTAATCAACATCGTCTTGGCGGAGAATAAATCAATAATTGCTAAATCTAGCGTTGCATACACTTCATCAGGAGATCGAAGGGTCAGTACCGAATTGACGGACTTGATCGCCAGCTGCTCCTCAATTCCTGCCTGAAGCAGCTGAGCAAGCAAATGAAGTGCTGTACTGCTCTCCAAACGCGCCCTCTCTCCATTCCCCATTCCGTCACTTAAGGCAACTGCGAACTTTCCGCTGCCCAGTTCGAGCGCACTGAAGCTATCTCCCGACAGCATTCCACCTCCCTTGGCAGTACCCGCCATCCCTGTATCAACCTCGAAGGCCTTCGCTGTTACGAAGGAGACAATACCCTGCCCTTCCGATCTGGTAATGGATTCGTCCCGTACGGCAATATGCTCGCCCAATATATCTGACAACAGGGGAGCGATCAGCTTGCGGCATTCATCATATCCTTCCGTGAAGGAATGCACCATTTCAATCTCCACACGCCCAGGATCCAGTGACATGATATCTACACGGTGAACCGACAATCCTAGATCTTCTACGGCCTGACGGATCTGCTCTTCCTGCATGAACAGTTCTCTGCCCTCGCGCTGAATTTCATTCGCTAAGTCATCCATGACCTGTGAAACCCCTGATAACTGCTCAGCTACAAACTGGCGACTGTCCTGCAGCTGCCTGCGCCAATGTTCCTCATGTATGTGCCGAATATGCTGATCTCGCAGCACCGTAAGCATCTGGTGCGCCCGCAGACAATGTGTCTTCCAAGAGTGAGGGAGCGGCTTGTCCTTCCATGCGAACTCCGGGTTCCCCTCCACCTTCACGAGCATTTGCTTCATCATCGTCATCGTCTGAATCGACTTGCGGCCCCAACATGCCTGCCTTCGCGGGCATGCCCCGCATGTAACCACAGATGCGGCCTCAATAACTCCATCCGATATCTCTTCCTCACCTACCTGCGCAGGTGCATCACCAGCTGCCGTAGGTGCAGCCTGCTTGAAACTGTGTGACAGCTGATCGAATACCTTGGAGAACTGCTGGACACGCTCTGCCGTCATGTCGCGCATGCGCTTCGCATATTCATGCTGTGAATTCGTATGCTCACTCGTCCCTGGGACATACTTAGCCAATGTGCGGCATATGGATTTGGGAGTAAGCAGAAATAGGGCAGCTGCGGCTATCGTCTCCCATGTCGATACCATGACCTGCTCTGGCGGGCCAATATAGACCGATAAGATTGCCGTACCCAGCAGCATACCGAAGGCAACTGCCCAGCGTTTCCCTTCCCGCAGCAGTCCTGCAAGCAGACCAGAGAAGGCTAATACGCTCATTTGAGATAGTGAACTCGGCTCTGCAAGACCAAGGATTAGTCCAAGCACAACGCCTACTGATGCGCCTAGTGGTGCCCCGCCAACTAGAGCAAATAGAAGAACGAAATAGCGTGATAAAATATGATCCAGCTGCATGCCCTGTACACTCCAGCCGACAGCACCTGTCATCATAGAAGCAAGCAGAATCATTAGGCAAATCATTTCATCCACACGAAGCGTATAATTGCGTTTACTCATCGTCAGTACGGGCAGGGCTTGAACAAATACGAGCGTTAAGACGAAGCCAAGCGCCGCATCTGTAACATCCATTGCTAGGGCATACCAAGTGAAAGAGTGTGATAGAAAAGTGACGAACAGCTTCACAATAAGACTAGCCGTAAACACCATCAATGGTGCGATGTTCATATCTGAACGTCTATCATAAGCCTTCCATCCACGATACATGAGAACAATGAGCAGCAGTTGCATCCCCATCATTAGCGTAATTTGCTCTGGAGCGAACAAGCTTCCGGCCAACAATGCAGTTCCAACCCACGTAGCCAGCTCCCGGCGCGAAAAGTATACAACCGCAAAAAAGGCAGCCGCAAACGGGAATAATTCATTCAAGATCATGGCACGACCAAGAAGGAAGCCGATCAGGACGAACATAATCGTCCATTTGCGCGTACCTAGCATACGTTGGAATCCGTCCAGACGCCATTTGCTAGGAGCATTCATCCATCCGGTTCCTTCTTCCTTGATATCCTGCCAGCCTCTTTTTGGAAATGGAATGATCTTTGTCTTACTCATCATTTGGCACCACCTATTCTATGAATTGTGTGCCTCTCATTATAAAAAAGGAGATAGAAATAGTTTGTCATAAAAAGGAAAGGGGCCAAAAAAACTTTCCGACAAGCGTCGCAAGCGTTTTCCAGTGCAAAATATGTGCGGCGTGTCAGGGGTTTGGGCGATCTCCACTTAAGCAGCTTTGAAGAGGAGATGTCATATTTTTGTCGTTCATCCGCTAGGGTCGACGGCCATTTGACAATAAAGCATACGGAAAGGCGTAAGAACCTGTCGTACAGGCAGGCCGACACGACAAAAAAAGTTTTGCCAGCAATTTTGCAGCAAGGAAACGGCGATCCCGTCAGATTGTGGCGTCCAAATGTCTACATGTTTTGCTTATATGCACACGCAAAAAAACCGCAAAACCGGTTGCCCGGCTTGCGGCTTTATTTACGTTGTCGTCCTGGACGATTACATGCGGCGTGCTCCACGGCCTCCACGCTTGGATTCCGTATTCTTCTTCAAAGAAGAAATGCGTTCTTCACTATCCTTAAGGAAGCGCGACATCTTATCCTCAAAAGAAGCGAAACTAGGCGACTTGCGTCCCCCCCGATCCCGGTTCCCGTGTCCATACCTGCTATTGCCCCCGTCTCTTCCTGGAGGACGGTCCGGACGAGGTCCTCTTGGAGGTCTCTGTTCCGTTACAGGTTTATCGACTGCTTGCTTAATAGACAAGCCGATCTTGCCGTCCTTGTCGACGTTAATAACTTTGACCGTGACTGCATCGTCAATCTTTAAATGGTCATTCACGTCCTTGACATAGTTATCGGCAATTTCAGAGATGTGAACCAGTCCCGTGACACCCCCCGACAGATCAACGAACGCTCCAAAATGCGTAATCCCTGTCACCTTGCCTTCTAACTTGGTGCCCACTTCAATTGTCATAGAATAAAATGTTCCTCCCTTAAAATGTTAAACGGAACATTGCTCAAAAGCAATGCTTATGTCGTGATTATACTGTAATGGCGCAACATTGGTCAACCGACGGTTGTCCTGATTTTACGCTCTATTCGTCGTGTTTGCGGATGAGGAGTTCGTCCGGAAGCACCATACCTCGGCTTCGCGCCAATTGCAGTATGTATTCCGTTGTATTGAGCCGATCGACCTCTGTACGCAGATCGTTGCGAACCTGCTCGACTTCGCCCTTCTCCTTCTCACGCGCCTTCAAATCTGAGCGAAGCTCTTCCATCGTGTTCAATTGACTGAAGTACGTATACGTGCCCCACCCTATAAACAAGGCCATGAAGATCAGCCACATGCGCAATCTGCGCTTGGCTCCCGCTATTTTGTTATCTTGGTTGCGGCTTGGAGTATGTCTTCGGGATTTAGACACCGACATACGTGCACCCCCTTGTATCAGTAGCTCACGATACACCTTACCCGCTAGCGCTTGCGTCTAAACAGGTCAAGCAACCGCCTCATCTGGCGACGTACACCAATGAGCCACGCGGAAATGCGCTTGCCGGCTGATATCAGCCCTTGCCATATGCCCTTGCACCGTTCCGTCATTCCGAATCGGTTCCATAGCGGCATGACAAGTGGCTTGAACAACCATGCGATGAGCAGCCAGAGCGGTCGTAAACATTGTAGCACAATTTTGAGGAGGAACATAGCAGACGATATGAAAAATAATGTAAGTGCCTTTATTCCTGCCCATATCCCTTTGAGTGGCAGTACAATAAGCACATACACACACCGCATTGCGAAGCGCCATAGGGCCTTTATGGCGGCAACCAACCATTTCACAATCAAGACGGTTATTCTGCTAAGGAATACAGCATACAGCCATGCGCCTGCTGCCAGACCAAGCAGCACATAAAATCTTAATTCTCCCTGATTGCCCTTCACGAGCATTTGGAACACGAATAGCGTCGCTGCCAGCCAATAGAGCAGATCAAATACAGGCAGCGTCCACCGTGGAAACTTGAATTGGCCTGCGACGACACGGTAGCTGTCGAACACCAGACCAAGCGCAAGTCCGCTCATCATCATGAGCATCACGGTCATCCATTGAGTATGGAGGTTCACTTGAATAACTTACCGAAAAAGCCCTTCGACTTGTCCTGCGCATTCGCATCCAAATAGGTCAGGGAGTTGACCGTACCTTCGATGGCAACCAAGCCTTGTTCCAGGCTCAAATTTTTAATATGCAAATTGTGGCCACTTATCGTCAAGAAGCCGCATTCTGTATCAAGCAGGAACTCCTCACTGTCGAAGCTCTCTACCTTGCTCACTCCGCTAATCTCGAGGAGCTTGCGGTTCATCATCTTCACTTCTTGGCGCTTGGCCGCTGGCTTATTGAAATCAACCATGGCATGTACCCCTCCTTCTCAACACTAGCTTATGAAGGAGATTGAAGATTAGAACTGCAACTATAGCAAGGAGAGAGGATTATACTATGAACGTATACTCTCTCTCTTCGCTTGCTCTATTTATTGTGATTGCTCAGTCGTTGCCAGCATCTTATACCTTAGCGGTTGTCTACCTTCTCTGGATACATATCATGGTTCATCAGTCGATGGGCAGCCATCTCTTCATACTTCGTACCCGGCTGGCCATAGTTGCAGTACGGATCAATCGAGATGCCGCCACGCGGGGTAAATTTGCCCCATACCTCGATATATCTCGGATCAAGCAGCTTAATCAGATCATTCATTATGATGTTCACGCAATCCTCATGGAAGTCGCCATGGTTGCGGAAACTGAACAAATACAGCTTAAGCGACTTGCTCTCCACACATTTCACACCCGGGATATAGCTGATGTAAATGGTCGCAAAGTCTGGCTGTCCCGTAATCGGACATAGACTTGTAAATTCCGGACAATTGAATTTGACGAAATAATCCCGGTTAGGATGTTTGTTGTCGAATGACTCCAAAATGTCTGGTGCATAGTCTGACGGGTACTCCGTCTTTAATCCAAGCTGCTTCAAATGCAATTCTGCTTTCATTTCTTCCTGCCATCGTCATTGAATCTCC
>NZ_JMDX01000064.1:0-27152 GCF_000935845.1 Paenibacillus sp. E194 | reverse complement strand
TGTTCTATAGCGAAAGTCAGCGGGTGAAGCGATGAAGGATCAAGTGAAAATCGCTGTGAGGCCTTTGGTTGAGTACGTGTACCGCAGCGGGGATTTGGATAGTGGATTCAGAGCGGGAACGGCACTGACGGAGGGGACTAAAGCGCATCAGCAGGTGCAGCGAACTTACGGTGAGGCGGATCAGAAAGAAGTATATTTATCGGCAGAGATTCCTTGCGGAGATCTGTTGTTTGTCATAGACGGGCGCTGCGATGGGTTGTTAGTAGAAGAAGACGGATCCGTCGTCATCGATGAGATTAAGTCGACTTCCGGCGAGATCCCACAGACATTGGAGGATACCTATCCGGTTCATTGGGCTCAAGCTAAATGCTATGCCTATATGTACGCCAGAGAGCATGAACCTGCTCGAATGAAAATCCAATTGACCTACGTACAAGTCGTAACGGGCGAACAAAGACGGTTTCAGCAGGAAGCAGTTTTTGCGGATTTGGAGTTATTTGTATTGGATGTGGTGGAGAATTACGCTTCTTATGCGCGGATGCTTCGCGAACACCGGATTTCACGGGACAGAAGCATCAGCGGGCTGGAGTTCCCTTTCACTAATTATCGGGCTGGACAGCGTAAATTGGCGGGAGCGGTCTATAAAGTGATCGAAGAGGGAGTAAAATTATTTGCCAAAGCTCCCACAGGGATCGGAAAGACGATCTCGACAACGTTTCCTGCAGTAAAGGCAATGGGAACGGGACAGCTTGAGCAGTTTTTCTATTTGACCGCCAAGACGACTACCCGTACAGCAGCGGAGGAGACGTTCTCCCTGATGCAGTCGCAAGGATTGCAGATGCATACCGTAACCATGACCGCCAAGGAGAAAATTTGTTTTCAGGATCAGGTGAGCTGCCGCAAGGAAGATTGTCCATTCGCCGATGGCTACTATGATCGAATAAATGAGGCGGTACTTGATATATTGACTAACGAGTTGCTTATCACCCGGCAAATCATTGAGCAATATGCACGCAAGCACCGAGTTTGTCCATTCGAATTTTCGCTTGATCTCGCTTATGCGGCGGATGCGGTGATCTGCGACTATAATTATATTTTCGACCCTAGAATTTCTTTGAAAAGAATGTTCGCCGAGCGGAAGAGCCGGACGGCGCTTCTGATTGACGAGGCGCATAATCTGGTGGATCGGGCGCGAGAGATGTATTCGGCCACATTGAATAAAGGGGATTTTCTCAGCTTGCAGCGGGAATATAAAGAGCTTAACGCTGAGGTGCACAAGGCGGCCAAGGCAGTGAACGCCTTCTTTATACAACTGCGCAAAGAATCGGACGGAAACGCACAAATTACGCAGGAAGTTCCTGTACAACTGGTTGAACGGGCCGAGGCATTTATCCTCGCAGCAGAAGAGGAGCTTGGCTCCCGTCAGGATACACAGCAGTCGCAATCGTTGATGCAGGCTTATTTTGCGACGCAGAATTTTGTGAGGATCAGCAAGCTGTACGACGAAAGATATGTAACCTACGCCGAGATTTCTTCGAGAGAAGTATCCATGAAGCTGTTCTGTCTTGATCCTTCTCATCTGCTACGGGAAATGGGCAAGGGTTTCCGCTCGCATATTTTCTTCTCGGCTACCCTTACGCCAATGTCCTATTTTCGGGACATGCTGGGGGCAAGTCCGGAGGAGGATTATACATTATCGCTGCCGTCTCCTTTCTTCCGCGAGCAGCTCGGGGTTCAGATCGAGCCGTTGTCGACGCGTTATCACGATCGCGAGGGAACCAAGCTTGGGCTGGTGAGACGCTTGGGGCAGATGATCACCGATCGTCCCGG
Source organism: Paenibacillus sp. E194 (assembly GCF_000935845.1). Taxonomy (NCBI): domain Bacteria; kingdom Bacillati; phylum Bacillota; class Bacilli; order Caryophanales; family Paenibacillaceae; genus Paenibacillus; species Paenibacillus sp. E194. The sequence goes on along the minus strand of NZ_JMDX01000064.1, from coordinate 25,322 downwards.
AAACTATTTATTCTTTTTTCCTTCCTATGCTTATATGAATCTCATTTATGAAGCTTTTGCTGCTGCTCATGCAGAAGATGCAAACTTGCGGCTGTTGCTGCAGCGGGGAGATATGGCTGAGGAGGAGCGGGAGAGTTTCCTGTCAGCCTTCGATGCTGATAATGAAGGGGTATTGATCGGTTTTGCGGTAATGGGCGGGGTTTTCTCCGAGGGGATAGATCTAGTGGGAGACCGCTTGACTGGTGTTGCCATCGTTGGTGTAGGACTGCCGCAGATCGGCCTGGAGCGTGATATCATCCGCGATTACTTCAACTCGCAGGGGAAGAACGGATTTGACTATGCCTACGTATATCCGGGTATGAACAAGGTACTGCAGGCCGGCGGGCGGCTTATCCGTTCAGAGACGGATCAAGGGGAATTACTGCTGATCGATGACCGTTATCTGCATCCGCATTATGCGGCATTGCTGCCTGATGAGTGGAAGTGAGCGGGAACGGAAAAACTTTCACATAAACATGGATTTGACCCAAAAGGTTTTTGCTCGCAAGTGTGATCATGAAAAAAGCGCCCTTTCCGTGATGGAAAAAACGCTTTAGGAATTTTACTATTTTTATAAATAATAGTTGGTCATCGCCTGATCGCTGGCCAGAACGGCCTCACTGTCAAGTTTCTTCTTCAGGTAAGCCTTGTCTGATGAAATGAAGATGCTCATGATCAAATCGACGACGAACAGGAACGTAATGTGGTTGGACATCAGCGCGCTGTTATTGACCGATATCTTATCCGGCACGATGATGTTCACGTCCGCATTCTCCGTAATGGGTGACGAATCGTAACAGGTGATCGCAACCGTCTTGACCTGGTGAACCTGTGCGATCGCTACCGTCTCCACGATTTCCTTCGTCGAGCCGGAGCGGGAGAATGCCACAACAGCGTCCTCTTTGCTGCACTGTGCGGCGGCGATTTTCATGGCGCGGCTGTCATTGATCGCTTCGGCCATGATGCCGATGATGGACAAGCGGTTCTTCAAGGCGATAGCGGCCAGATAAGAATCGAACATGCCAATTATATAGATGCGCCGTGCTCCCTTCAGAATGTCTACCACTTGGCGGAGCTGTTCCTCGGTGACAAGCGCTGATGTATTGACAATCAGTTCATTATAATCGAGTGCAAGCGCATCGATCGGATTGATTTCTCGTCTTTCTTTTTTCTTAGCCTGCATATCCCGATAGAAGGCGTCTTGGGCGAAGGCGATTTTGAAATCGTTGAAGCCCTTGAATCCGACCTTTTTACAGAAGCGGTTGATACTTGTCTCCGATACGCCGACTTCATTGGCAATGGCCGTAATCGTGTTGCGCGTAATAAAATCCGGATTGTGTATGACGAAATTGGCGATCTGATTCTCACCATATGTTAATTTTTGCGATTGGGATACGATTTTGGCGATGACGGCCGGAACTTGTGAAGACATGATACCTCCTCCTGATCTAACGCTGGAAATGACTACTCCGGCGTGTCTGGCAATAGCTTTCCCCATTATATCATACTGAGTGAGGTATTGAGAGTTCGTCACATCCATAATTTGCAAGTTTGGATCTGCTCCATAAAATCTCCCGTCGCAAGCTGTTGCTCCCTGATCATATAGGCATAGTCCAGCAAGTTGGGGAGGAAGGGAAGTCCCAGCAGCTCTTTGCAGAAGGCATGCGCAGCAATCTCACAGCACTGCACTACGCTTGATTTCCTCGTATATGGCCCTAACTTAAAAACCTCGATCCGCTCAAGCTTTTCATTCGTAAAAATCTGCTCCCGATACTCCAGCCAGTGATAGAACTCATGAGCCAGATGAATATCGACGAGGAGGTCGAGATCAGCTGCGCTCCTACTGAACCTTTCGCCTAGTATCTCTTGGCATACCGTCCGCATTCCCTCGAGCGAGGAGGCATACAGAATAATTTCCGGCGTTGTCTTGGTGAAATCGATCTGTGCGCGAAAGGAAACGTTATGAAATTTGCCAGAAGCCTCTGTGATCTCATAACGAAGTCCGGCGTCCCTGCACATGCCGCGAATGCCGAGGCCTTTGTATGTCGCAGCCGCCAAGCGTCCGGCCTGAAGTGACTCACGAACGTAATATGGAATCTTCTCTGGCGGTAATTTATGAAACAATGGATCCTGGCGCAGCTCCATACAACCTAAGACTTCATCGGTCAGACGGGACAGTGAGTTCGGCAAAAGGGTTTGAACCGGCATTCGGACGCCTCCTTAACGCTCTGCAGTTTCATTAGCAATACAAGGCGGGCTTCCTATTACTGATAAGCCACAACCAGCAATTCATCCTCTGCTGCGAGCATCTCGGTTTCAATTTCAAGGATGGACAGCAGCTGCTCTTTGGTCTGCATGCCGGTTAAGTCCAGCATCTTCTCCTTATAAAAGACGAACACCTTTGGTATCGTGGCATTGGCATCGGAATAAATGGTGTTATCGTCCAGGAATGAGCTTAGCGCTTCCGGTGCGGATTTGCTCAGCTTCGTATAGTGCACATTGCTCTTCTTGAAGCGGACGACCCCTTCACGGTCGAGAACGCTGACAGAGCGGGATTTCTTTTTTAACAGGCCAAAAAATGATTTCTTCACATTCTCGCTGACGAATAGGCTCCAGCGCCCGGTCTGTGCGGCGAGTGTCGTCGATTCTAGCGGCTGGTCGATGGAGCTGGCAGCAACGGCCCACATATCTTCCACCGACATTGCCTCCTGTGTCAGATCCTTGGAGCGCAGCTCGGTAGAGCCTGTCGCCATAGCGCGGAGAATATTCTTCTGGCTGTCGATCTCGATGCTGACTTCAACCGTCTCCTCGGAAGCACCAGACTGTACGATACGCTCGATGATGTCGGCGCGGATGCGTTTGATATCCTCTTCGGTCGGATTGACGACCGTCCGCTCTAGCTGTTCTTTGACCATGGCTAGCGCTACTCCGATCGTGGATACATAAGGCGCATTGTTGGCGATTTGCGACTTCAAGCCTTCGCGCTCCGCCATTGCCGGGACGAGCACTGCACCGCTGCCGCCGCCGCCAACCAGCGTGACGAAGCTGCGGTCGAGCTCATAGTCCTCGATCATCTCGTTGACGGTCTTCATCGTCTTATCGATGGCGATATTCATAACCTGTCTAGCGGCTTCCTCTACACTCAATCCAACATGATCGGCCAGCGCCTTCCAGGATTTCAGTGCCGCTTCCTTGTTTCCTCTGGCATAATCGCCCTCGGGAATATAATTCAGAATGTTGGCCGCTCCGGCTAGTGTATACGAGAACTCTTTACCTCCGGCGCATTCACAGATGACGTATTCGACAGGATCGCCCTCACGGGGGCTGATGAATTTCACCTTCGGATCGACGATGTTCTCTGTCGGGGTGAAGGCTTCGTACTCTTTACCGGCGATATGTGCGCTGCGCGGCCCAACATCGGTGATTCTGCCACTTGCCACCTTGATCATGCTGCCGCCGGCGATGCCGAGCGTGCGCACATCTAAGGATTGCAGGTAGGTGCGGTGGCCGCCAACCTCGGCATTCTTGATCATTACCTTGCCGTTCTTGATCACGGAGATGTCGACACTAGTTCCGCCGACCTCGAAGAAGATACCGTCGGAAATCTTCTCATACATCAGCGCCCCGGCAACACCTGCGGCAAGACCGGATAGCATCGTCAGAATCGGACGCTTGCGCACCTCGTCAATGCTCATGACACCGCCATCGCAGCGCATAATCATGAGTTGGGACTGGATGTTGGCATCCTTGACGGACTTCTCGGTCATATTGGCGGTCTCCATCATTTTTGGAATGAGGGAGGCGTTAATGACGGCTGTTCGTGTCCGTGTCTTCAGCCCGTAGAGCTGGCTGATCTCATGTCCTCCTGTGGCGTAAAGGCCCTTGCGGTTGGCAAGATCAACGACGCGCAGCTCATTGGTTGGATCATCCACGCTGTATGCCTCGGAGGCGACGATCACCTCGGCGCCCTGGGCCGCCAACTCGTCGATGGCATTGTTGATCTGCTCATCCGTCATGTTCTTGGAGTCCAGATACGTATGAAAAGTATGCAGGAATTTGCCCGGAGCCAGCTCGATATCGCCTGGATTGGACTCGGAGCGGGCGCTGAGCCCGTCGATGCCCGAGCCCATACCGATGATGCCGATACGCGCTACGTCTCCTTCGAGCAGGGCGTTGGTAGCCTGTGTTGTTCCGTGGGCGATGAAGGTAACGTCTTCGGGCTGGATTCCTCTGCTGTCCAGAATTCGCTTCAGTATTTGTACAATCCCTCTAGCCACGCCGTCCGGGTCATGGTGGGTGGTGGGGATTTTCATTTTCTCAATGACTTCGAATGTCTCATTGTCGATCAGTGCCGCATCGGTAAACGTACCGCCGACGTCAATGCCGACCCTTACTTTCGTTCTCCCCATCATGTTCTCCTCCAGTTGGCGGGTCAAGGACCTTTTGCTTGAACCTTGTAAAGGTTTTCGCAGGGCCCTTGTACCCGGTTTTACTCACGTACAAACCGCGTACGCTGCGCTCCTCAGTCCCTAGCTTCATCCAACTGAAGCGTTTTGAAAAAACGCACATCGGAAGCATAAGCTTCGGTGCTGAAAAGCGGCCTTTTTGAACTCGATTTTAATTAGGTTGTTATTACGAAGCTTTAAAACACCATAAACGATCCAATGATAACGGCGATCAAGACGGATACCATTGTCCATGGCAGTGTTTTCTTCAGAATTTCGTTAATATCGCTCTTCGTAAAGTCAGCCACCCATACGTTATGCGAGTTCGTAGGGTCGGAGACGGATTGCACGTTGCTGACAGCGCGCAGGGCAAGCATTGCAGCTACCGGAGTCATACCCGCAGATACGAACAGGGCGGCGATACCACTGCCAAGGCCCCATACGTTCAGCGGTCCGCGGTAGATGGCCAGCGGCGACAGAATCGTGAAGAACAGGATAAACATTAGTGGGGTATTCGGCAGCACGGACTCGATCAGCGGCGAGATGACCGCCGATACCTGCGGCGACATTACAGAGCTAAGTAGGATGCCGATACCGATCATGAGTCCCAGCGCGCCAGCGACGTCTTGAATTCCTTCTACCAGCGCACTGGAGAGGATATGGATCGGACGCTTCGGCCAGGTGAGCAGGATCGTGACGATCGCCCCGGCAATAACGGCTGGAACGATATCGATTTTGAAGATAAAGACGAGCAGTACCGGTACGAGCGGGCTAATTAGGGAAATTGCAGGCACCTTTTTGTCACCGCCGCCAGGTGTTGCCGCTGGCATTGTCCAAGCTTTGCGGCCTTTGCCATCTTTCCGGATATAGAACACGATCATGGCTAGGGCAATGAAGATCAGTGGGGAAGCCACAACCAACGTGTAGTTGGCGATTTGGTCTACGGAAAGACCGAGCACATCAACATATACAGCCCAGTTGGAAACGTTGAACAGGGATCCAACGCCAACGGCCAGTAGAACAACGATGGAAGCGACGAATTGTGAAATGCCTGCCGTTAGCATAATCGGAATGACGATCGTGCCGACGAGGATGACCATGCCTAGTCCTCCTGCTGCAGAAAAAATAATGGATGAGGTAATGAAAAATAGAATAGCTATAAGTACAGGTTTATCTCCGGCCAACTCGGCCGCCTTGCGAATAATGGATTTGGTGATGCCGACTTTGTTCAGAATTTGGCCGAACCAGGCACCGAAGATGAGTCCAGCAATGGCGCCAGATAGCTTCATCGAGCCTCCGGCCAGAATCGTCTTGGCGATTGTTGCAGTCTCTGGATCACTTGATAATAGCGGTACGCCTGCGATAATGGCGAACAGAATCGCCATGCACGGAAGCGCCAGAATGGTTGGCAGCTTGCGCGTCATCATCAGCCCAACAAACACCAGAAATACGAGCAGAATACCGATTGCTTGGAACCACATTGTAGTTGTCATCTGAATTTCCCCTCTCCAAATGGGTGAAAGAAGTTGAGCTAAATTTCCAGATATGCTCCTTGCTCTTTGAGAATCGTCTGCACTTTCTTGATGTCGATGTCTTGTACGTTCTTGCCCTCAAGCGCCGCGAGTGCAGCGGCAATCCCGCCACCATGACCGATGGCTCCGGTCGTCGGAGTGGTTCTCATCGCTGCTTGCGCTTCAAAAGTTGCCGAGATGCAGCGGCCGATGACGATCAGGTTATGTACGGAGGAGGTAATCATGCAGGAATAAGGAATGCTATATACGCCGCCCCATTCCAGTTTCTGATGCTTGGTGCCCTCGCCGTCCGGGCTATGGATGTCGATCGGATAACCAGAATGGGCGATCGTATCGTCGAACAGGCGCTGCTGCAAAATATCCTCAGCAGCCAGCGTGTAGATGCCTTTGATTTGGCGCGAGCCGCGAACACCGATGCTTGGTCCGGTGGACTCCACAACTGCATGCTCAAATCCCGGTATGTATTTGCGGACAAACAGCTCCAGCTCACGACACTGCTTGCGGCCTTCCATTTCTGCCTGGCTGAGACTGTGCGCATCGGTTGCGTCATAGCCGATAATCCGCGTTGTATTGAGGATGACCTCACCCGGGTTATTGGTCTCAAAGAACAAAATATTTTCACGAGGAATGGAGATTTCGCCCCGCTCCTTGGCTAGTCTGAACAGGCTGTCGAAGCCGCCAACCGACAGACGTGGGGACTTCTCAATAATGGAGGTATCCCCGTTATACAGCGGAAAGTCTTCCGGATGACTGTGAATATATTCCTTGACCCTTGGGATATCGACGTTGTACATTTTCATTTTCAGGGTCATCGGCTGCGTTGCTCCGTCGGATTCGCGCCCTTTGGTGTATACGACTCCGGCAAGGGCCGAGAGGTCGCCATCACCCGTTGCGTCGATGAAGACGGAGGCATAGATGTCGCTGAGCCCAGATTTATTGCAGACTTGTATGCCCGTGATGCGGCCATTATCCGTATAAACGCCTGCCAGCATCGTATGGTACAAAATATCACCGCCCGCTTCCATGACCATTAGCTCCAGCTCATGCTTCATCGCTTCGGCGTCAAACGGGGTAACGGAATAGGTGAATCCGACCGTGTCGAAAATATGACCCGGGGATTTGCCCAACCGCTTCAGCCGCTCGATCAGTTCCCCGGTGAAGCCCTGAATGACCTGCTTCTCGCCGGCATGGAAAGTCATCATCGGGCCGACGCCGTTAGCGGTCAGTGTGCCACCAAGAAAGCCATGAGACTCGACAATAAGTGTCTTCGCCCCGGTCTTGGATGCGGCGATGGCTGCCATAGCTCCGGCGATGCCGCCACCCATTACAACTACATCATACTGATTCATGTACGCTTCGCTCCTTTACTCGTAAGATGAATTCCTCTGATGCCTTTAGGCTAACAAATAAAAATATTTTGTAAACGCTTTTAGAAAATAATTTTCTAAATATCCGAAAATAATGAAAATTGTTTACTGAATTGTTATAGTTGATGTAAAAAGGAGGATTGTGTGGAATTAAGGTAAAAAAGTAGACTTCCGAATGTTCGGAAGTCTTGATAGGGTATCGAACAATGAGATTGATAGATCTAATTCATGGTTACAAAAAACGTAAATTTGTTGTAAAATTGAACCAATTCAATAAGACTTCAGTTATCTTACTAAGTAAGGAAAGAGAGAAGAAATTCTCTCTTTCTTTTTTTGGAAATACAAATTGTTGGAAGGGATTGATTATATGTTCTTTGTTAATTCCAGAGCGATAATTGAAAGAGATTTCAATAATGAAAGACAAATTGTAATTCAGACAAGAAATAAACCCAACGAACCATTAAAGATTGAATTACCCGGAGGACAAATTGAACCATATGAATCATTAACACAAGCATTGAGAAGAGAAGTAAGGGAAGAGACTGGGCTGGAAGTAACAGAAATTGAAGGAGAAGACACAAGAATTGATACGACCGGAATAGATCCAGAATTTGAAGTTGAATGTATGAAGCCCTTTGGAGCATATCAAACAATAAGAGGGCCAATTGATTCAGTAGGGTATTATTTTAGATGTAAAGCTGAAGGAGAGATAGTAAATAGCGGGGATGAAACGACAGATATTAAATGGATTACCATAAAGGAGCTATCAGAATTAATTAGTAGCAACCCATTACAATTTTCAAACGTTGATCGAGCCGGGATCATATATTATTTAAAGCAACTTGAAAGATCTTGAATGGGTATCAAATAAGGCAGATGACATCAGATATCATCGTTTCGCCCTTTGGTTTCAGATGTATAAGCATGGAAGCGCATGAGACAACATAAGACCTAGTCAAAGATAAGAGCTATCTAAGGGCTGGGTCTTGTCGTGGGATTCAAGAACGTTAGGTGAAATCAGTGCAATTTCATATCCATTCATTGCTTTAATTCAAAAATATTTCAACGGATTGGAAGTGAGCTCTATTAGTAACATTGATAAGCGAGATAAACTTAGTGAAGAAGTGTTTACTTATAGACAAACGAAAGATAATAAAACAATTATTTACTGGATGGGCAAACAAGTAACCATTCTAGCCGGGAAGGAGAGTGAAAGGTTTTTTACAAAAAAATGTCAAATAAAGATCATAAAGAAGTTCAATTAATAATGGCAAAAGCAACTGGGAATTTTAAGCGAGGAAATGAAAAGGATAATAAGAAAAAGAAAACTTGATAGTAACATTGTTCGTGGGTCGGCTGAAAAAATCAAAAGAGGTGAAACAAAATGAGTCAAAAGTGCGCAGCCTTTTTTCTCCCATTAATATTGATTACAATCATAATTTCAGGATGTTCTTCAAATCATAAATCAAATCAAACGATTGATCTTGAATACTTCAAGAAGACAGCAAAAATTGGAATGACCGAGGTTGAGATGCAGGAGGCATTCGGACAAGAACCTATAAGTGATCATGTAGATAATAGTGATGTTTGGCTCTTCGATAGAACAAAACCAGAATATAAATATAAGCCTGATTTGAATAAGGTTGAACATGATGCTATCAAAAAAGGAGATATAGAATATCAACTATTTATTATTTTGAAGGAAAAACAAGCTATCATGTATTCATATTTTTATAGAGGAGAAAATAATGAAGTATGGCAATATGTATTAAACCCTGATGAAACCATATTAAATAATCAAGTAAGTAATTAACACATAACAACGTATCTATGCCCTTGGCGAGCAAGATGAGGTAGGCAATAAATTCTCAGGTTCGTAGGTACAAGAATACTCCAGCTTCTTCATCTCAAGCTTCTGGAGGTCAGACTCGGTTAACTCTTCTTCTGCTTTTAACTCCTGTGATGGCTAGTTTCTCAATCGCATTGTATTCGTTCTTCTTAGATAAAGGAAACTCCCCTTCAAGTAGCGAATTATTTATTAAACCTGTTTACTTGAAGGGGAGCATGCTGATCAATATCTGTAGCCTGTTCCGTAATTTATAATAGCGAGCTTACGAACTTCACCTCCGGAAAGCGGCTATCCGGTCCTTTCATTAAGATTCCGCCTTGATGTTTCAGATACATATCGAAGAAATCCAGCATATAGGCATTGATAATGGAGCTCGCTCTTTCGGGCGCAATCTTTCCTGTAATGCCCAGCATTTTGAAAATCGGAGAAATGAACTGTACGTCGACAAAATTCAAATGCTCCGTATTGTCGATATAGAGGAATTGCCCCCCTGAAGCAACCGTTTCGCGCATCCGTTCAAGCTCCAACTTTTTATCTTCCGTTAATCCATCCACTCTCTTGTGTTGCCCATACGGTTAAGCTCTGCATCCGTGTAGACATGGTTATCCTTCACCATTTCTAATCTTTCGAATTCGCTTTCCGAGTTGATGAACAAAAACGGCTTTCGCAGACTCTCTCTGTCACGCAGTCGATAAGCCCTCCATCCAAGTCTACTCCAACCGCGATTCGCGGATCGTAAGAAGCGTCATAGGCTGTCGCTCCGCCGATGGAATGACCGAACACCCCGACATGACCGAGATCAATGCTCCCTTTAAGATGACTTGGAATCTGCCCCGATTGGATGAGCTCGAATTGATCCAGCGCAAACGCCACATTGTCGGTTAAAACTTTTCCCAACTTGTCGCGATTACCTCTTTCCGTCCGGTAATCATGGTCGGGCGAGAATAAGTCGTTGGTTGTGCTGGTCGTGATTCGACCGTCCGGAAACTCGGTTGCAAATGTATTGTAGGTGTGGTCGATCACTGCCACGATATAGCCGTGACTCGCGAGATTTTCGGCTTGCGCCGTGTGGAGGAACCTGGATGAGCCGAAGCCGGGATTTGCAAGGATCAGCGGGTATGAAGTCTGTGCCGAAGAGACTTCGGCCCCCGAATAAGCATGACTGGATACGTACTTCAGGTGTTGTAAAGTAAACCCGGGAAGGCCATAGTTCGCGGCCATATAACGTAAAATCTGGGTATCGGGAATAAAAGGAGCGTACTTGCCGGTGCCGGCTTGAGCCGGATACCATACCTGAACCATCAATTCTCTCTTTCCATCTCTGGCTTCGTCGAAAATCTCTTCCCTATTAATTCGATCTTGCGGTATTGGAGGACTCGTACAACGGTTTATTTTCAGCTTGAAAGAGTGCCGCTTAAGGTTATAATAGCTTACAGCGGAACCTAATCCAGCCTATTCAAACCATAGAAACACAGTTATTTCATTTTACTTCACCAATGCAATCTGCGGGGTTTCATGGAGAACGAGCTGGGAGTAAGCTGCACGTTGCCTTCCACGCTGCCAGTAGTTTTGAGATAGCAATATGGGAAATATATTTTGTTCTAAGGGACAAGAAAAGGAGTAGAAATCAATGATTCAATCATTCTTCTTTGATATGGATGGCACACTTTTTCAAACCGATAAGATTTTAGAAAGTTCACTCGAAGATACCTTTAATCATCTGAAGTCACGAAATAAATGGGATAAAGAAACTCCCATAGATAAGTATCGTGAAATTATGGGCGCACCATTGCCCAAAGTATGGGAAACTTTATTACCCAATCATTCCATAGAAGTAAGAGAACAAACTGATAACTATTTTTTAGAGAGATTAATTGAGAATATTAGAAGTGGAAAAGGGGATTTATATCCTCATGTAAAGGAAGTTTTCAGCTTTTTAACAGAGAATAATTGCTCAATTTTCATAGCGAGTAATGGCTTAATAGCGTATTTAGATGCGATAGTAAAGTTTTATGATTTGGATAACTGGGTTACTGAAACATTTAGTATCCAGCAGATAGAATCATTGAATAAATCTGATTTGGTGAAGACCATTATAGATAAGTATGGTATTACTCATGGTGCAGTAGTAGGGGATCGAATATCGGATATAAATGCAGCTAAGGATAATGGTTTGGTTGCAATCGGATGTAATTTTGATTTTGCGCAAGAAGATGAACTTGCTCAAGCTGATGTAGTTATAGAAGACTTAAATGAACTAAAATCTATTGTATCTCAGTTCAAGAGTAAGGCTTAAGGCTGGGTCGCGTCGTGAACACGGAAACGTTATATGAAATCCTCACAGGAAACTTTAAGTTAAGGAGAGATTTACACATGTCGTTAGTACATGATAATGAAATCATATCGTATGAAGTTAATTTAAAGAAAAACAGAATTGTATTACATACTGAATATGAAAATTCAAACATTATTGAAAATACAAAGATCTTTTTTTATGACGTTCTTGCTCATTTTTTTGAAACCCAATTACCCGGCAGTATTATTTTTGATATAGATAACTATGATATTCACCATTTTATTGAAGGTAATAAAGAAATATTAGAAGAACAAAAGAATTATGGATGGCCTATGGACTATAGTACGATCAACGAACTAGAAGAAAAATTAAAGAGAGAGCAATATGAGTATTTTGTGATTTCATCGTCGTATGGATTAAATGGATGGGTTTTAGCGAAGAAATATGAAATAAAGGTAATTGAAATGCTGAAGGAAAATGATTCTTTGTGTGACAAGTACGAAGAAGATTAATAGTCAATCCGAAGAAGAGAATTTAGGTAGACAAACCTGAGACCCTAAGTTTTACATTTAAGGGTCTCGGCGTCGTGAACACACCAAGGTTATCGGAAACTTCCAAGTTCATGAGCGAATAAGATAAGAGGTTTATGCATTCAATTATTAAAGGAACCTTATGGGAAGGGAATGACTATTCTGTTTAACATCAAGAAGTTTCTTTATGCTATTGCAGTATTCATTGTTTTGCTAATCATTGTTCAAGTATTTGTAAGTGCGATAATATCATCAATTTTTTCAGGTGTATATTTGCGAAGCCTCATAACGCTTCTGATATCAATAGGGCTTGCTTTTTATGTGACTAGAAGAATTATACATAGAAAAAGAAACACTCAAAAGAAATTATATAAATAACCTATAACTTCTGCACCACACGGGCCATTTGCTTCTCTACAAGGTGATCTACGTCAGATTCAATTTATTCCATACCGATCGTGGTAGTGAGTTTATGTTTTTTTCGCAACCTTATAGGCATTGGAAACGTACCAAGAAACATAACATGTTGGGGAGTGACAGATGTATGAGTGAAAAAGGATGCATCAAATGCGGAAGCCGAGACGCAAGGACGAAAGAAGTAGCTATGACCGGCACAGGGCTATCCAAAATGTTTGATATTCAGCACAATCAATTTATAGTCGTGTACTGTGCAAATTGCGGGTATTCCGAATTTTACAATAAAAAATCTTCGGCTGGCTCGAATGTTCTTGATTTCTTTTTCGGTTGATAAGGTAAGGCAACAATAATTTAATATCCCATCTTGTTGAGCAGGCTACCGCAGCCTGCTCATTTTAGTAAGCGTCCTTCTTCTATGGGGGATGGGGGGATATGTAGTGGCGAGAGCTCGCGATAGTAGAATTCTGGATGCAGATAAGAAGCAAGCACGCATTTGAGAAGCTGCAACATGAGTTAAACATTATGGAAAACGGTCGAGATCCTGATATGCCTGATGATGGTTGATAAACTACGCTCAGATAGCGATATAAAGAAACTTATCGGATCTGAAACATATCATTGGTAAATATCCTGACTCGTGCTGCGGATGACAAAAAATGAACCCCCTGCACCTTTTCTAAAGTACAAGGAGTTCGTTTTTATTACATTCGAGATATGTTCACCCTAAAAAGGTTCATACGAAACCACTATTAGCATTATGGCTTGGGGGTATATTCGTTGACATTCATCGCATTGGCTTCGACAGAGATCCAATACGTAGCTCCAGCTGTCTTCAAGTATAGGTTTAAAGAATCTTCTGTGTACGGGCCAGATGTGACTTTGAAGTTGCCTTCACGATCAACGGATACCGTTACATCTTCAATTTGATTTGGCTTCTTCCCGCCCGTCTGTACCATCATCGTCGTCTGTTGGCCAGCAAGAATGGTGAATTTGCCTTCAACCGTTAAGGTACGATCAGGATGATAGGTGGCAATGAGCGTATAATCTTTGATCACTTCAGGTTTCTTGTAGACTTCTCGTTCAGGTAAGGGAGGCAGGAATTCAACAGGTGTCCGACTGGCTGGTCTTGCGCGCAATGACTTCAGATTAGGCTTCAGTTCTGTAAGCAATTGAACAGCCTCGCCGCGAGTCATTGTACGGTCTGGCTCAAAGCCATTGAGCGTTGAATCCGTAGTCCCTTTCATATAATTCATACCAAGCACATACCAGATGGCATTGTATTTGACGTAATGGACGCCGTCAGCCGCAGCTATAATTTCTGCAACCTTCCCTCTCGTAATCGGCTTATCTCTAGCTGGAATGCTAGTCAATCCAAGCAGCGGGATGTTTCGCATTTCAGCAATCCGGTAGGCAGCATCGGCGGCATGCATCTTTTTAGCTGGTGCGTAAGCCTCAATATGGATTTGATACTGCTGCAGGAACATCGTCCAGAATTCAGCTTCTGTTACCGTGCTTGCGGGCTTGCTTGCATTCAGTGGCGGATAAGTCTTCGTCTTTAAGCGTGGCAGAACCTTGACCTGAATTCGTTCAGAGGACAGATTCCCCACATGAGCGGTAACGTAATAATTGCCCGCCTTTATTCCCTTGAAGGTAGCAGGGGACACGAGCTTTAGCCCTGTTTCATTACTGCTGACATAACGTATTTGGTTTGTCAGGGGTTCCGTGACATTATCGTCATATCGTCCTGTAATCCGAATGGAGGCCTCTTCGCCTTCATTAATCAGAATCTCTTTCGCAGCTCCTGATATGCTCACTAACTGATGGCCCTTGCCGGTCTTGAAGGACCAGGATAGATGCTGCGTCTCGGATGAGCTATCGGTACGGTATGCCAGATTGACGCGATATGTATGATAACCCTGCAATATGGACTTCGGATAAAGGAACAGGGTACGCCCGCTCGAGACTTCCTCATAAAAAGGAACGTTATTTCCCTTCTCGTCCGTGATGCTTGCTTCATGCCAATCCAGCTTGCCAGGGACTGACGCAGAAATAATATAGCCTGAATGCCCGATATTGAACTGATCCAATGGATTCGGCACTTCATTCCCGTAGAATCCTACTGGCACATTGGTCATCCCTTGATAAGGATAGACAAAGATACGGTTGCTTTGCATGGAGGACTGGTATGAACCGCCTAGATTCACAACAGCTGTTCCATCAACAAGCGCGATACCGATCTCGTTATAGGCAGAACCTAAAATAATGTCACGATGATAGGCGGTATCCAGCCAGCTTTGCATGGCCATCGTGCTGCTCTTCTGTCCAAAATGCATGTCTTCACCCGTTCGGTATGAAGTTCCATAATTCCAGCCGGCGGCTTTCATTCGTTCAAAAGGTCCAGTCCCCGTAAACCCTTCCAGTCCCATTTTTTCTTGATGGGCACTTAAGGTAACTTTCTTTCCGCGTTCGTGCAAATTATAATATTTTGCATGATTGATGGCTGCTTGCGTTATTTCTTTATTAAGCTTTAACGGTGGCAGGCCAACGCTTAGGCGAACCTCATTCAGCATCTCAAGGGCATCTAATTGATCCTGCGTGTAAGCCGTTGAGTCAGCGCTTGCGGCTGCCTTATTAAGCGGCATAAAAATAAAGTAAAAGACTAGCGTAAGGAATAGTGCAAGAAGCCCAAGGCGCGCAAAGTTCATGCGGAATCGCCTATGGCTTAATTCGCTATTCCAATTTGTGATTGTAAACATGATGCATAATCGTCCCCTTGTAGAAATGTGTAGATCCATATAATAGTTCGACAGAACGATACCAATTCCTTTTATATAAGTCGAAATACCCGTATAAATAAAAAACACCTTGGAAAGAGCTCCAAGACTCTTCATATGCTGCCTTCTCTTTTAACAACAACTCTTCGCTGAGGGGCTTTCGCCCCTTGGTTGTCAGATGTATAATAATGGATGAAGATTAGACAACAGACGAGCCAGCCTATGATAAGAGCTATCTAAGGCTGGCTCGTGTCGTAAATTACGGGAACGAGATATGAAATGACCGAAGGATGGGAATGAGGTGATTCGGTGGAGGAAGATCGAAAGTATCTACTTGCGGCTTTTGAGGAAGCTGAAAAATCTTTGAAAGAAGGAAATATCCAATTTCACGCATCGATTCTTACGGCCTTTGGTTGTCAGAAGAATCAGTAAGGAAGGAGTTTAGACAACATACGCCTCTATCAAAAAAAGTGGTATCTAAGGCAAGGGCATGTCGTGAATGGCAAGAATGCTAGGTGAAAGGAGTAGTGAATATTATTAAGATATTTGATGAACAAACAAAGAAAAATATCCTAATGTCATTGGGGTTACATTTATTTTTCTCATTTGGATTTTGGGTTTCGTTCCTTTACTTACATGATCAATTTTTATCAAATACTTTATGGGTTGATATGATTGGATGGGTAAGTTATTTGGTAGTGGGATTATTCATTAAAGTATCAGAGCGAAATATACAAAACATTATCTCTGTCTCATTTATATCAATCATAGGTATCTTATTTTGGATTTTACTATTTTCGATATATGTGCAAGAAATCAATAATGCTCAAAGTAGCAGTTGGTTTGGCCCAGTAATTATTTGGTTTTTTTATCTACCCTATGTACATGGTTCTTATTTTATCTTGAATCAGCAAGATGTATTTCAGAATGATTATTTACTAGCTTATCTATTATTGCTAAATAATATTTGTATCTCTGTAATCTTATTTGTAATCATAAAAGTAAAACAGCGATTAAGAAAGTTAAAAATGAGGGAACCTCGAAGTCCCATTGTCTAAGATTTGGCCTACTTTTATCGAAATAGATGGTTGCGTCATAATTCAAAAAGATAGTGAGCCAGAAAGAAAATTAAATTTGGATTTCATACTTAGTCAATTCGGAGATCGAACAGGTTTTGAAGCTGCAGAGAGTCATGTTCATATGAGGGATGTATCTACATTTTTTGAAGATAATCCAATAGAGGGTTTAAGATTCGCTAAGAAAGTTGTCAGTATGTGGGCGGCGAAGCTGAAATTAGACTTTCCCAATTATCGTTTTCTAATCATCCTGACTTTTCACGAAGATGATAGCATAATCCGGTTTCATAAGTTAAGGAATAATGAACCGACATGGGTTAACCTTGAAGAACTAGAGAATTATAAAGATGAAGGAATACTGGTTGAAATAGTGTAATCGAAGAAGGAAGATACATCGTATAACACCGTATTCATGCTTTGGAGATCATGCTCTTTGGTCTGCAGAGGAATTCCGGAAAAACAGGCTTAGACAGACAATCCTGCACTAGCTAAGTCTAACGACCTGCGTTTAATGGGGTGAGAGCCATGGGGAACTATTCAATAATGGATCATAAAGGTAATCAAGATAAATTATCTATTGAGATGGAGATAGAGACCAGAAAAACATACAAAAATATCTCGAGAGTCAAAGGACGAATGGTTCCAGTTATCGATTGGAGAATTTCCCTATTCATCAACAGCGATAAGTTGGATGAAGAAGAAGTGTTTGTAGAAGAAGAGTTTTTCAAGTCCTTACTGACTCCAGGTAGATATCCTATGTTTACATGTACTTGTGGAATATTTGGATGCGGAGGTTATTATGTTGAAGTTATCCATGAGGACAAATTTGTGATTTGGTTGACAGAGCAAACTCCTTTTGAGGATCGTTCAGTTAAAAGTTCAAATACGTTTATTTTTTCGTGGGATCATATTATAAATTTTTCAGAAGAGTTAGTACAAAAATTTCAGTATCTCAAAAGCTTAATGAATACGAATGACATAGACTTTAGTTTTGATGTTGATAGATATACTGGGATTATAAAAGAAATTGTAGAACGGAAAGTGAATAACAACTGTTAAGGGATTCAAGAAGTTTCAAGCTTCATGAACGTGGATATATCGTGTTCAGGAGACGAATTATTAAGTTTAAGAACAAGTTGATCGACGAAACGTTGATTACGTTCCAAATCGGTTGTTCTTTAAGCATGAAAGGTTGTCCTTACCACAACGCCGTTGCTGAAGCCACATTTAAAATCACTCATTCTGTAGCTTAAGTACAGTTTAGTTATAATTGTTTACTACCCTTCTATATCATTTGTGGGATGTTATAATTATAAAATATAACTAAATAGACGGGGAGTAGGTAACTAATGAAAAATTGTGATGAAGAGACTCGCGAGAAACGAAAGTTCTTAAAAGAGGGGATATTGTATGCTAAATAAATTAAGTGATTCCATTTATTATTTATCTAACCAAAATGAAATCGAAAGACCGACATTAGGGTTGGTTTGTGGAGACAAATATAGTCTAGTCATCGATGCAGGAAATTCTGTTCAACATGCTAGGGATTTTTTAAATGAAATCGAGAAATTAAACATACCTCCGGTTAAGTATTTGGTAATCACACATGCACATTGGGATCACTTTTTGGGGATGAATGAGTATAATGCTACGATTATTGTGAATAGCCTTACCAATCAATTATTGAATACGTGGCGAAGCTATTCTTTTGACGATCACTCTCTTCAAGAATATGTAGATGCTAAAAAGATGACTTCGCAGTGTGTGGAGATTATCAAGAATGAAGTGCCAAATCGGGATGTGTTCAAATTAAAATCTTCGGATATTGTTTTTGAGGGGTCTCTCGTTCTTGACTTAGGAAATAAGATTTGTGTTATTGAGAGAATCAGTAGCACTCATACTGATGATTCAACCATTGTTTATGTTCCCGATGAAAAAGCAATTTTCCTTGGAGATAGTTTTTATGGGACAACCAAAAATTCTTTATTTCACTATAAAAAGTCTCATTTAGAGCGAATGATAGAAGATATTCAGAAATTCGACGCGAGTCATTTCATAGCTGGTCATGAATCGATTTGCGATATCGAAGAAATGGATTTGTTCTGGAAAGAGCTAAGATCGGCCAGTAAAGCCGCAAATTCAACTTCATTAGAGG
The DNA here is from genome assembly GCF_000935845.1 of Paenibacillus sp. E194. Lineage (NCBI taxonomy): Bacteria > Bacillati > Bacillota > Bacilli > Caryophanales > Paenibacillaceae > Paenibacillus > Paenibacillus sp. E194. The sequence continues at coordinate 6,842 of NZ_JMDX01000064.1, read as the reverse complement.
AATCATTAGAGACTTTTGAGAATGAAAATAAAAGGAAGCCAATTGGAGATGAACTATTCTTCATTAAAGCGTTTGTAAACGATCAGATATTAAATTTACAAGAGCATTAATTTAACACGTTTCGAAGAAGCCGCTAGTATCCTATAATAAAGTATTTTCGGTACAAGAACTTCACTGGTACAATATAGCAGCAAATGATTATATTTTTCGTTTGGCAATGCAATTTTATCAAATGCAACTTGAGTCTTCGGTTGAAGAAGCCATGAAAAAACTAGACATTAGTTTAGAGGAGCAACCTAAAGAGGAATGGATAGCTTTAGTCATTGATGCTACAGGAGTGAAAAATGGAAAGATGTTAGGTGCAGATTGAATTTACAAATGGAAACGAGTTCAGAGTTAACAGGTACAGTGGCTGCTGAAATCGCCCGACAAGCTGTTTCAAGTAATAGACCTAATAGTACCGGATAGGAGGAGTACATTATTAAAAAGCTTTTACTTAAGAGATTGCCGTGGATCTCACTTGGAGTTATAGCTTATATACTGACAAAATACGCACAGAACCATCAGGATTGGGCGGAAAAATACAGTAGGTCTGTATATCCGTTATTGTCAAAAACCTTAGGATTTGTACCTTCTTGGGTCGAATTTTCTGTTAGTGAATGGCTCGTAGTGTTGGTTGTGTTGCTTTTGCTATTTTATATCGTTTATTATGTGCGCAAGGTCATCATGAGTAAACGTGCACGTAGGATGGTAGTTTATCGTGGTACTCTAGGAATAGTTGCGATCTGTAGCGTGATATATTTTTGTTATACTATTTTGGGTGGAATAAACTATCACAGATATTCTTTTTTGTCTCATACCGAATATAAAGAGGAGAACTACAGCAAGGAGGAACTGGTCAAATTGAGTAAGTCGCTTGCCGTTGAAATGGAATTGGCAAGGGAAAAGTTAGCGGATACTGATCTTTTGGCTCATGTACCAGATGTTTTTGATTATTATGCACAACACGCAGTGTTCTCGATGCAAATGTTATCAAAGAAATATCCTGTTTTGGAGCATTCATATTCAAGACCAAAACCAGTTGTGATGTCAAAACTAATGTCGCATGCAGGGATACATGGTATTTTTGTCCCTTTTACTTATGAATCCAATATCAATGTTAATGTGCCAGTTTTCTTGGCGCCTGCTACTATGGCGCATGAATTGGCACATCAGAGTGGTTTCATGCATGAGGATGAGGCAAATTTTATAGCTTATCTGGCATGTAAGCAGCAGGATGATCCAATGATGCTTTATAGTGGTTTTTTTCTAGCATTTGATTATTCTATATCTGAGCTAAAGAAGGTTGATCCAGATAAGGCGTCTGATATAATGTCCAGTCTGTCCAAGGCGGTGCAGCATGATATAGAACAAAATGAGCAGTACCGGGATAAGTATGAGGGTATTATTTCAAGTATTTCAAGAAATGTAAATGACGTATATCTGAAGGCGAATAATCAGACAGACGGTTTGAATAGCTATAGTGATATGGTGAATTTATTGCTGGCAGAGCAGCGGGGAATAGAGAAGTATAATTAGGAGTGAGTGAAATAAACAAAATAAAAGTAATTCCTATTCCATATGCTGGAGCGTAAGTAAATGTATTTTATGAATGGAAAAAACTACTGCCGGATAGATATGAATTGTTTATGAGTGAATTGGCTGGAAGAGGAACTCGATTCAGAGAGCCTTGCTACCAGTCTGTTGGTGAAGCAAGTGAAGATATCGCCAAAAGAATAAGTGAACAATTAGAATATGACGATGAATATGTTATATTTGGACACAGTATGGGAGCCTGAAAATATGACTAATGAACTTTTTTGCAAAAGGTAGAACAATATGGGGGAATACCAGAGGAGTTTTATATAAAGGCTCTGTTAAAGATAAAGTTTGGGTACATAAGGAATCTCGCTCTTATGGGTAACGGGTTCGGTTGATGATGAGAAAAGTGCAATTAACAACACAATTAACAGGTTAATCAGCATAAATTTCAATAATTAAAAAGATATTTAAAACAAGTAAATACGCTCAGAGTATGAGCTTCAAAATCAGTTGGAGCATTAAGTTCTAGGATTTCCAGGTTGTATTAAGATTTATTTGCTAATTCCACTTTTCAAAAGTTGAATTATTTACATTAAACATCCTTAACTATGTTTGGAAGGTGATATTTTTTGGTGGAGTTAAGAGCAATTAATCAGGACAATTATGAAGAATGTTTAAACTTGCATACAGCTGATACCAATGCGGTCTTTGTAGACTCTGTAGCGTGGTCTTTAGCCGAAGCGTGGGTGTTTTATGATGACTCACGCCCCTTTGCAATTTATGCCGATAATGTGATGGTGGGCTATGTTTTAATGTATATTGGCGAAAATAACCCCCAAATCATAAATTTTATGATAGATAGCCGTTTTCAAAAAAGAGGCTATGGATCTGCAGCGGCTAGGCTTTGTGTTGAATATTTGTGGAAAGAATACAATGCAAGTAGGATTTCCTTACCAGTTAATTTAGAAAATATAACCGCACAAAAATTTTGGAGCAACATAGGCTTTGAAATAACAGACGATATGGAGGAGGGTTATCTTTATATGCGGTTGTACATACCAGAAAAATATGTCTGAGTATATAAAACGGAACCTATTTCCATAAAAGGGTACGATTGTTTGATAAGCGTTCTTGTTTCAATAACGGGGTACTTTAGTGCAATAAGGATTTATAGCGTATACAAAACAAATGTAAATAACGTTCCCAAACGCAAGTTGGGGGACATTTTAAAAAAGGCACGAACGTTGATTTAACAGCGTTTCGTGCCTTTTCTTGTGAACATTTTTTATACATTATTTTATACAGATGGCTCAAATGGTTGAAACAACTGTATTTGCGCTTGAGGGGTGTGTTCTCTATCTTGCATAAAATCGTGTATATTCCTTATTGTTGTAAATCTCTCTTACTATACTTAAATCACAATAAATCAGGTTTCAAAAATTATATTTTTAAAAACAACAATTAAATTTAACAGAGCCTAGTTAATAATAATGGTGTTATTTATTGCAGTCTAGCTCATTTAATAAAAAATAATCGATCGAGGAAGATACAGCACACAACTAACGACCCAGCCTAATTGAAAATTAGATTCATTCTGTTTTTCGCAACCTTATATGCATTGGAAACGTACGAAGAAACATAACATGTTGGGGAGTGACAGATGTATGAGTGAAAAAGGATGCATCAAATGCGGAAGCAAAGACGCAAGGACGAAAGAAGTAGCAATGACCGGCACAGGGCTATCCAAAATGTTCGATATTCAGCACAATCAATTTATAGTCGTGTACTGCGCCAATTGCGGGTATTCCGAATTTTACAATAAAAAATCTTCGGCTGGCTCGAATGTTCTTGATTTCTTTTTCGGTTCATAAGATAAAGCAACAATAATTTTATAACACTTTTTGTTGAGCAGGCTACCGCAGCCTGCTCATTTTATTAAGCTTAAGTACAGTTTAGTTATAATTGTTTATTACCTTCTATATCATTTGTGAGATGCTATAATTGTAAAATATAACTAAATGGGTGGGGAGTTGGTACCAATGAAAAATTGTGATGAAGAGACTCGTGAGAAACGAAAGTTCTTAAAAGAGGGGATATTGTATGTTAAATAAATTGAGTGATTCCATTTATTATTTATCTAACCAAAACGAGAAAGAAAGACCGACATTAGGGTTGGTTTGTGGAGACAAATATAGTCTAGTCATCGATGCAGGAAATTCTGTTCAACATGCTAGAGATTTTTTGAATGAAATCGAAAAGGTAAACGTACCTCCGGTTAAGTTCCTGGTGATCACACATGCACACTGGGATCATTTTTTGGGGATGAATGAGTATAATGCAACGATCATTGTGAATAGCCTTACCGATCAATTATTGAATAAGTGGCGAAGCTATTCTTTTGACGATCGCTCTCTTCAAGAATATGTAGATGCTAAAAAAGATGGATTCACTGTGTGTGGAGATTATCAAGAGTGAAGTGCCTAATAGGGATGTGTTCAAATTAAATTCTTCAGATATTGTTTTTGATGGGACTCTTGTTCTTGACTTAGGAAATAAGAATTGTGTTATTGAGAGAATCAGAAGCACTCATACTGATGATTCAACCATTGTTTATGTTCCCGATGAAAAAGCAATTTTCCTTGGAGATAGTTTTTATGGTACAACCAAAAATTCTTTATTTCACTATAAAAAGTCTCATTTAGAGCCAATGATAGAAGATATTCAGAAATTCGATGCGAGTCATTTTATTGCTGGTCATGAATCGATTTGCGATATTGAAGAAATGGATTTGTTCTGGAAACAGCTAAGATCGGCCAGTAAAGCCGTAAATTCAACTTCATTAGATGCATCCTTAGAGACTTTTGAAAAAGAAAATGGTAGGCAGCCTATTGGAGATGAACTATTCTTCATTAAAGCGTTTGTAAACGATCAGATATTACATTCAGAAGAGCGTTAATTTGAAGTATTTTATGATGCCGCAGAGATCCTATAACAAAGTATTCACGCCTGGGCTTTCGCCCCTTGATTGCCAGATGTATAATAATGGATGAAGGTTAGACGACTAACGACCCAGCCTAAGATAAGAGCTATCTAAGGTTGGGTTTTTTCGTTAATTCTAGAAAGTCAATTATGGGAGTGTTATACGGCTGAACTGGATTTATCCAGAGGAGATGGTAAGTGCACGATTAGAATTGTATTTATAAATTGTCGAGAACATATAAGAGATCTTTTGAATCATAAACAATTTTTTCTAACATAAGTTTTTCACGCAGCAGGCATACGACCTCGGTTGGAAGAAGTAATAACATGGAAGAAAGCTCACCAACACAGAATCTCACATGATGAAAGCATGAGTAGGTAGGAGTTAGGCAAATTTCTTGAGGAGGTATAGTGTATATGTCTAATCATTGGGATATTTATTTTTGTGAGATTGAAGGTAAGTTTGCATCAATTGTATTGGATATGGATATCTGGAAGGAAATTGAGAAATCGGAATATCCACATCCGATGGTTTTACGAATACGAATTAAGAACCCAGGAACTAGCGGTACCCCTATTAATGAAGAGGCTGAATTAATCAACGACCTAGAAGACAAAATTAATGATGGAATTATTGGTTTTGGATTTCATGTTGGAAGGGCAACTTCTGATGGGATACGCGATGTATTCTATTATTTTTCTAAACCGTACGAACTAGAAAAAGCAGCAGAAAAGGTTTTCTCTGAACATGGATATGAGATAGAGGTTCTTCATATCGAAGAAGAAAATCCTTGGGATCTTTATTTTGATTACCTTTACCCCGACAAATATCAAATTCAACATATGGGGAATAGAAAAGTTGTCGAACAATTACAGGAGTCAGGGGATACATTGGAGAATGAGAGAACGGTAGAACATTGGATCTATTTTCAATCTATCGAAGATAAAGAAAATTTCGACGCTAAGGTTAAACTTGAGGGATTCGATGTCGAATCAGTTCCCTCTAATGAAGAAAAAATTTATTCTAAAATCTCCCGTTCTGATTACGTCGACTACCATTCGATAAATGAAGTTACGGATATTCTTGTTGATATAGCAGGAGAATGTAATGGTGAATACGATGGATGGGGAACTGAGGTAATTAAGTAGATTTTACAATAAAAAATCTTCGGCTGGCTCGAATGTTTTGGATTTCTTTTTCGGTTGATAAGGTTAGGCAACAATAATTTAATAACACATCTTGTTGAGCAGGCTGCCGCAGCCTGCTCATTTTATTAAGCTTAAGTACAGTTTAGTTATAATTAGTTTATTACCTTCTATATCATTTGTGAGATGCTATAATTGTAAAATATAGCTAATTAGGTGGGGGGAGGTACTAATGAAAAATTGTGATGAAGAAACTCGCAAGCAAAAATGATAATTGGAATGTTTTAGATTATGTGTGGAAGTGGCTTGTCTTAGGAGAGGAGATAAAAAATGATTGAATTACGAAAGATAACCGGGGATAACATAGATGAAGTAATAGCACTTGAAGTTGAAGAAAACCAGAAAGACTTTATACAAACTACTAACCTCAGAAGCTTTGCAGACGCTCATATGTTGAACGCAGACGGGATACCAGCGACTCCCATTGCCATTTATGCCAATGGAGTTGCGGTCGGATTTTTGATGTATATTTATGATACGACGGATCATGAATCATTTCAAAATGAAGTTTATTACGGGAAGAAGACCTATTTCATATGGCATTTTATGATTGATAAGAGTTATCAGGGGGAAGGATATGGCAAGCTTGCCTTTGAAAAAATGTTGGCGGATATTGAAAATATCCCATATGGGGAAGCTCAATATGTAGACCTCTTTTATCATAAAAGTAATGTCATAGCTAAAGAATTATACGCTTCATTTGGTTTTGTAGAAACAGGCATCATTCAGGATAATTCGGTGCATGCGATTAAAAAACTAGATGGGAAAATAACAGAATCCTTAGTAGAATAGGATCTCTAGGAAAGAAACGTTAGCTATTTCACAAAGAACTAACCCGTTTTGATCAATCATTTTTCAAAACGAGTTCTTATCACTTAACTTAAAATATGGATTTTGGGGATGAATGAGTTTCATGCAACGATCATTGTGAATAGCCTTCCAATCAATTATTGAATACATGAGGGGCTTTCGATGTATAATAATGGATGAAGGTTAGACAACAGACGGGCCAGCCTAAGATAAGAGCTATCTAAGGCTGGCTCGTGTCGTGAAATACGGGAACGAGATATGAAATT